>JBASZU010000040.1:0-1925 GCA_049661165.1 Saccharimonadales bacterium (SeqCode) | reverse complement strand
TAAGGAACACCCAGCACTTCTTATTACTAGGAATGTCTGTTAATTTAGTCATGGAACAACCTTTCTATTCTTGTTAGCTTTGACACTACAAGTTTAGCGGTTGTTCCGTTTTAGTTTAATGAGCCTTCTAGGACGTATTATGTTTATGAAGCATCCATGTTAGAATACATAATTAGTTAGACATTTTAAATACAAAAGAATGAATATTATTGCAAACAACTCCAGCACTATCACAAGGGTTGCCGGCTTGGCTGCTTTATTGTATTCATCTTGGGTATTGGGGTACATGATTAACCCTAGAGTAGCGGTCTTTGGAGCTGCAAGTGAATTGTCGGCAACCGGACAACCTTTTCGCGAGCTGTTTATAGTAAGTGACGTCGTCGCGGCAATACTTATGTTTATCGTCGGGCATTTATTGTGGATACGCCACAACTCAGCCTATCTTAGAATGGCTATAGCTATGTATGTACTTGCAGGCGTATTTATTGCGGTTGCTGCTAACATCTCATTGTTATGCAGCCCGTCACTAGAAGTATGTGACGCCAAGGCATTCACCGATAGGGCTATGTTTCACAACCTAGCGGGCGCCATAGCAAGTTTTTTTATCTTTCTTAACTTGTTTTTTACAATTCAGGCAGTAACAAAAAATATAAGTATTCGCCTTAAATTTCAAATACTTATAATAGTATGGGGAATTCTTGGGCTCTCGTCATTATATATTCCTGCTGATTTACTAAATCCCGCGATTCACGCTGCTCAACAACGCCTGTTCCTTGGACTATCAGCATATTATATTTGGCTATCCCCCAAATTGTTACAATAATTAATCCAGCATATGAAATCGTGTGGTTAAGCGTAGCTTGAGTTTAATGAACCTTTTAGATTTAACTCTAGATTCATCTAACCTGAATCTCCAAACCCTCCCGCTATATTGTGCTGTAATCCCAGTGAAGGCCGGAATTCAGAAAAAAGTACCGGAGTTTATACTCAACCTGCCTGAGGGTCGCGAATGACGCTTGGGTTTTAAGACTCAGGGGCTCTGTCAACGAACATGGAACAAGCAAACCTGTAGGTAGGTGAATGGTGAGTCAAAAAGATGCGGCTGGTTATGCCGAGCCATCCATTCATTAAGAACCGTTTGAAGATTCTTGGTAGGTACGCAGCCATAGAGTTTTCGTAAGTACCGCTTTATCTCGCTCCAGATGCGTTCAATCTGGTTTGTTCCAGCAAACTGTCCGGTGCTATGATTCCAGCTCTCGTGGGTATAGCCAAGCAGCGGCAAATCCTGGTAGGCATACCACTTGTCAGTGGCGACATTTGTTCCTGACTTTACGGTATCCAGTACGAATTGTTCTAGGACATCCTGTCCTCTGGAATTCGTTATCCTGAGTGCAATACGGTCAGTATCCGGTTCAATTGCTCCAGTCACAATTGTCTGCGGCTGCGTGCTCTTCAGCTTCCCGAAGTAGCTCTCGTCTATCTGCACGAGGCCGCATAGAATAGTGTCTGATTCATCCGGCAGATGACACCTGAACCGTCCGTACCACCGCTCAACTGTTGGGTAGCTGACATGCGCTACCAAACATGCGGTGTCGGGGCTCTTTTTGTACTGCCAGCACCAGAGCAGGACGAAGAGCTGTCTGGGGCTCAGCTTCATGCCGTACAACCAAGAACCTTGATGAGCTGTTGGCCGATACTTCCGACGGCACTGCGAGCACCATGCATAGCGACGCACATACTGAAGCTTTAGTGTTTGTGTGCATCGTGGACAACGGAGTGTGTCACCAAATGCTAGTTTGTTAAGGAACACCCAGCACTTCTTATTACTAGGAATGTCTGTTAATTTAGTCATGGAACAACCTTTCTATTCTTGTTAGCTTTGACACTACAAGTTTAGCGGTTGTTCCGTTTTAGTTTAATGAGCC
>JBASZU010000039.1:0-3548 GCA_049661165.1 Saccharimonadales bacterium (SeqCode) | reverse complement strand
CGTACCTACCAAGAATCTTCAAACGGTTCTTAATGAATGGATGGCTCGGCATAACCAGCCGCATCTTTTTGACTCACCATTCACCTACCTACAGGTTTGCTTGTTCCATGTTCGTTGACAGAGCCGGGGGAATAGACATTATTGCCACAAAGGGTAGGTATTTGGTACAATGCGAGTGCAACTAACTAAGCAGGTGCGGGTGGAAATCCTCTGCGGCGTGGCTTTGCAAGCGCGTTTGTGGTGACCCGGCCGGTGTATAAGGATTGGAATTAGTCGGATAGTCGGATAGTCGAATAGTCGGGGCTCACCTTACTACTTACTACTTACTACTTACTACTTCCTTTCGTAAGAAAGGATTTGCCAGATGGCAATAGACGTCGATATCAAACAATTACTAGAGGCCGGGGCGCACTTTGGCCACAAGACCGAGCGGTGGCACCCGAAAATGGCGCAGTATATCCATAGCAAACGCGGTGGCAGCCACATCATAGACCTCACTAAGACAGTCGTAAAGCTTGAAGAAGCGCTGACAGTCGTGCAAGAGGTGGCTAGCAAGAATAAGCAAGTCCTGTTCGTAGGCACCAAGAAACAGGCGCAAGATATTGTAAAAAATCTTGCGGAGGCAACAGGGCAGCCCTATGTCACCGAGCGTTGGCTTGGCGGTATGCTCACCAACTGGAACACCGTGGGTGCGCAAATAAAACACCTAGTCGACCTTGAAACCAAGATGGCGAGCGGCGAGCTGGCAAATAAATTCAACAAGCTTGAAGTTCAGCGCTTCCAAGAAGAAATCGATGCCATGAACGTGCTTTATGGCGGTATAAAAGAGCTGAATGCTCGGCCGGGCGTGGTTGTTGTGTTCGATATCGTTCATGACCACAATGCAGTAAAAGAAGCCCAGAAGCTAAAACTGCCGATAGTTGGTGTGTGCGATACGAACGCTAACCCTACCGGCATTACTCACCCAATCCCATGCAACGACGACGCCATAAAGGCGCTGCAGCTCCTGGCTGACTACTTCCAGGCGGCCGTAGAAGCTGGCAAGGCAAAGAGTAAGAGCCCCGAAAAGGCAGAAGATAAAAAAGATTAACCCGTAGCCTGTCACATGTCACGTGGGATTACCATATGACGTGCAACAATTGCAGCTGCAATCGCGACAGGATAAACGTTACACCAATGTTACATGTTACACGTGACAGGATAATATAGGAGATTCATTATGGCTATTTCAATAGAAGACATTAAACGCTTGCGCGAACTCACTGGTGTGGGCATGACAGACGCGAAACAGGCTCTCGATGCAACAAACGGCGACTTCGACGCTGCCCTAAAAGAAATGCGCAAAAAAGGCCTGACCAAGGCCGAAAAACGCGGTGAGCGCGAGGCGCGGCAAGGGCTCGTCGGCACGTACAACCACGATGGCCGCATAGGAGTCATTGTCGAGGTAAACTGCGAAACAGACTTTGTTGCCCGCAACGAAATCTTCCAAGACCTCGTGAAAGATATTGCCATGCATGTTGCCGCCAGCAACCCGGTCTATGTGCAGGCAGATGATATTCCGGTAGAGGACCGCGAAGCCAAAAAGCAGGAGTTGCTCGCGGGCGATGCGCTGAAGGGCAAGCCAGCTGACATGGCGGAAAAAATTGTCGAAGGCCAGCTGTCGAAATATTTTGCAGAGCTGTGTCTGCTCGACCAGCCGTTCATAAAAAACCCCGACCAAACTGTTGGCGATTACGTAAAAGACCACAATGCTCGTCTTGGCGAAAACATCGTCGTCCGCCGCTTCAACCGTATCGCCCTCGGCGAAAAGTAGCCATGCATAAGGGGCTCCGCGGAACTGAAGCTGCGTGTGCTAGAGAACGCAAACACCGTTCTCCGTATATGAGGACAAATGCTGCAAGAAGAAAGCGAGTCGCAGAAGTAGCCCAAATGGTGCTCGACGGGTTGGCCGATGAGGGTCAAGTCGCGGAGTTTCCTATGCCAGCATTTACGGACCCAGATAAACATGTACGACTTTCCTCGCCCGATGTAGAAGACATCATTACGGCAAGCCGGGTAGCCGATAGCTTGGCCGAGATGGGTGTTGGTATTATGGTTTGTAAAAAACCAATTACCGGGGTAGATAATTCTGCGCCGGTATCGGAAGAAACGGTTGTATTAGCTATCAAGAAGCCTGATGCATCGCCTGAATTATTTGAGCGAATAGCTTCAACGGCTTCTCGCATTGTCTTTAACTCATTCAATAATAATTGAGACGAGTGCTATACTAGCGATATCGGAGAAACAAGGAGTACCAATGAACCCACAGAGTGTTGTTGACGAAGCGAAAAAGAAATTTGCGGGAGCGGTTGAGCATTATCACGAGCAGCTGAAGCAGCTTAGAACAGGGCGGGCCAGCGCTGCCATGCTCGATGGTGTGATGGTAGAAGCCTACGGCACGCCCATGCCACTGAACCAAGTAGCAAATGTGATTGCGCCCGAAGCGCAGCTTCTCCAAATAACCCCATTTGACCCAAGCAACCTCCAGGCAATCGCCAGTGCTATACGCGATAACCCATCTTTGGGCTTAAACCCAAGCGACGACGGACGGGTGGTGCGCGTACCAATTCCAGCCTTAACAGAAGAGCGTCGCCGCGAGATAGTGAAGCAACTAGGCGGCAAACAAGAGGACGCCATGATTGTTGTCCGGAACATCCGCCATGAAGCCATGGACGCTATAGATGCGGCTAAAAAGGACAAATCTATAGGTGAGGACGACGCCAAGCGACTAAGTACTCAGGTTGAAGATGCTATGCAGAAGACTCGTGCCGATATTGAGACTGCCAGCAAGGCGAAAGAAAGCGATATTCTTTCGCTCTAGAAGGGCTAAGGGCAGAGAGCAAAGGGCGAAGTTCGCAGATAGAACACATATGGCTAGTTTCAAAGACCTGCTAGTTTGGCAAAAGGGCATAGAGCTGAGTGTTGAGACATATGAAGTTGCGCGTCAGCTGCCAAAAACGGAACAATTCCGACTTGCATCGCAAATCACCAGTGCTGCTACTTCCGTTCCTTCGAATATTGCAGAGGGCTATAGACGCAATAATACGGCAGAATACCGGCATTTTTGTGGGATTGCTCTTGGTTCGGCGGCTGAACTCGAAACACAGCTTATTATCACTCAACGAGTCTTTCCGGACGTGAACAGTACTGTAGCTATGGGGCTAGCAGTGGAAGTGCAGAAGATGCTCACTGGGCTTATCGCAAAATTGCGCTAACTAAGCCCTTTGCTCTCTGCCCTTTGCCCTTTATACTGTAAGCAATGGCAATTGTAGTTTTCGTTTTAGGTATCATTCTCTTTCTGCTCCTCATCATTACGCATGAGATGGGGCATTTTCTGGTCGCCAAACGCAATGGCGTGAAGGCCGAGGAGTTCGGCATATTTTTCCCGCCGAAGTTGTGGGGCAAAAAAATGAAAGGCGGGTGGGATTTCACTATAAATGCATTACCTCTCGGTGGGTTTGTAAAGCTAAAGGGCGAACACGATAGCGACACGGAGAAGGGCAGTTTCG
>JBASZU010000038.1:0-4058 GCA_049661165.1 Saccharimonadales bacterium (SeqCode) | reverse complement strand
AGCCTGGGAGTATATGCAACGGCTACTACGTACGCCGCTGCTACCACCGATACCGGTGGCTTATGTACGGGGAGGAGGAAAAAAGTGAGTGTGGGTCAGCCGGATACCATCTAAGGCCAAGTTTTTTGCTATAGTAATCTTATGTATCGGTACCCTTATGCATCACGGTTACGCAAAGAGCTGAAAAATAGTTTACAAAACGATCGCCATCGGTTGTGGGATCTCGCCGATATATCTTCCCTGGTCGCATCAATCACAAATCCAGTTGTTGAAATTGGGGGCCCTACGCAAGATGGTTTCTATTTTTTACATAACGTCCAATTCAACTCAAAGCCAGTTATTACAAACGTTTCATCCCGACCTCTGCCTTTTAGCCCAGATGCGTCTGAGCTTGCCGCACAAGTGGAAAATATAGTAGATGCGACACGCATGCCATACAGCGATCAATCAATCGGAATTTTTCTTATGTCTGCAATGTCTATCTCCAGTGACTGGTGGGTGGAATTGTCTGATACCGAAAAAGAGGAGTCTGAACATTTTTTCGAAGCAGAATTTGAAAATGCACGATTTGAAACTGGTCTAGTTGCAGCCGGAATACTTGATGCGAGTGCTGTTCAAGACGCCCTAAGGATAAAGATTTTTAAAGAAGTCACCCGCTGCCTAGATAATGGAGGATTATTTTTTACCGACGGCAGCATAGAGGAAATAATCATTCTGCAAAAAATGGGGTTCGAGCTGCTCGCATGCCTTCAAACCGCACATGAATACGGCATATACTACGAATTTGTAGTCGTAAAACGCGCCTAACTCGTCCAGTGTACTGTGTTGACTAGTGTTCTAGAGGCTGGCTACTCAAGCGTATTGCAGCTTGTGAGCTTGCCGGTGTCGTAGCCGGTGGTAAACCACTGGGTGCGCTGGGCGGATGAGCCATGAGCCCAGGTTTCGGGGTTGCTGCGGCCTTGCGTTGCTTCTTGTATACGGTCATCACCGACGGCTGCAGCAGCACTAAGTGCTTCTTTGATTTCGTCAGAGCTTTCAAACACACCAAGTTGCGAGAGCGAACGAGCCCATATGCCCGCGTAGCAATCGGCTTGTAGCTCTAAGCGTACCGATAACTCATTTGCCGCACCCGGGTCGTCTTGCTGGGCAGCGGCTACCTGCTCCATGGTGCCAGTGACGTTTTGCACATGATGCCCGACCTCGTGTGAAATAACGTAGGCTTGTGCTACATCGCCGCTACTGCCGCCAAACCGCCGCTGGAGTTCGTCGAAAAATGTTTCGTCCATATAAATCGTTTGGTCATAGGGGCAATAGTGCGGTCCAACGGCCGAACTAGCCGCGCCGCATGCCGACTGTGTTAGGCCCCGAAACAGCACAAGCTTCGGGGGGGTGTACTCCACGCCTTGCACGGCAAGTATTGCCTGCCAAGTATCGTTGTTAGACCCAAGCACTTTCTTGGTAAATGTCTCGTACTGGTCGGCACCTTGAAATTCGGCGGGCTGAGATGTCGTGGTCGACTGCTGTTCGGCGACCTGCCCCAGAATTTGCTCGAGCACGCTGCCGTTTTGCCCCGTACCACCACCCAAAAACGCAAATGCAAGAAACAAAATGAGCCCGCCAATGCTCGTAATGGCTATACCGCCAGTCCCCATGCCCCGCCGGTCTTCTACGTCACCGCTACTGCCGATTTTATCCCACAAAGCCATGTTGAACTCCTTGCATATGAGAACAGTATACTATGCGCTACGGGTGCGACTGTAATGACCATCACATTTTTATTCCGAGAATATTATGTTATAATTATATAAATGCTCCAGCTCCAAGCCCTCAATCGTTCCCCAGAAATCGCAGCCCATACGAGCGAGTATGGCCAGTCAAGCATTATTATCGTTGGAAGTACTGCGTTAGCGCTTTATAAGGTCATGCTCGATATGCCCCTTACGCTTCACCGAATAAGTGTGAATGACCTCGATATTTGTGTACCTGATGCGCTGCAAAATACTATTCTAGCAAATGATTGGCGCCCTAACCGCTACAGGGGCGTGATAACATTTCGCCAAGAAATCGACCTTTCAAAAATAGAGCCTAAGCTCCAGCGACCCGTTCAAATAGATGCCGGGACAACGGTAGGAACATGGTCGTACAGGGAAGCTCACGAGGATGCCCTCATTTACCCCGGTGACGGCGAGCACCCAGAGCCAACAAGAGGATACGCAGTTTTACACCCCTTAAAACAACTTGAATGGTATCAACAGCTATCTAGGGTAAAAGATGGGCCTAGAATAGCATTTTTACAAACACATATTATTCCCCGCCTCGGAGAATTATCACTTTTCAAGCAGTAAGCGAGTACTGCGTCCGTTCAACAAAGCTCTGTGGCTCACGAACACCACTTACCGCAGGGCCACCAAGGCGGTAAACATCGCGCACCGGTATGCCCTGGTCTCGTCCAACAGCAACAAGTGCCTCATGGATGTCACCTTCAAACCTATCCTGCGCACCAGCGGCAATGTAAGCGGGGTTTTCTGTATTGGCACACAGCTGCCACAGCCGAGCCCTTGTTTCGTCTCTCAGATTGTTTTGGTGTCCATCCCAGTTATCTATAACCCGTACCATGGGGTCGACCACTTCGTCACTTATTTGCTGATATCCGCCTGCAATCAGCCGTGTCACGGTGCGCTCACCGCCATCAGCAGAAGCTATTACCGCCCGAATAACTCGAAGTATTCGGCACTCAAAACCGAGCGCCCGCTCCAAATCTGCCCTAACGGTATCAATCTGTTCCCTCGGCGCTAGTCCAAAACGCCTCAAATGTTCGATTGCATTATCCCGACGCTGACGTATAGGATCTGCAGGTTTCAATTGCTCTTCTAGACCGGCAATAAATGAGTCTACTTCTGCAGCAAAATCAATTTCTTGCGGTCTAACTGCCGAACCTGGAATTGAATTTCGAGACATTTCGGAAAAATTTGCCATATATTTGTTTTAGATTTACCAGATAAATTGTATGGTACTACCAAGCGAACGTCAGTGATTTTGCTCACCCGTCGGTGCCCGTTGGGGCAAGCTCTTGAGACCCAGCCGTAGACGCTGGGAACAGAATTATTCGGCCAGACCGACCCATGTCACCGTCTTCAGGTATCAGCGCCAGCATTCCTGCCATTGCCTCTAACGCCAATGTCGTGCGCGGGTCTGCTTCTGCACCCAGGCTACGCCACACCCAAGGATTAAGCCGAAGAACTCTACCGTGATCACCCTCATACCCCCATGTAATTTCAGGGGCCGCATAACATTCTCCACCTTGGGCTTCGATTGCGACCGCACCGATGCTTCGAATTTTACCTTGAGGCGGTACAAAAGCGACTAATAACTCTTCGATATATTTGTAGCCAACGAGCGTCAAAGCAACACCATACTTAGTATCAGCAACTATGCCCTCACCTTCCGCAAGGCAAAAAAAAGAACGAACTTCTTGTGACATAATAAGACCTCTTTGTTTAAGATGTAAAAAGTTTTGGTTTGAGAGACTAAGCGCCTTATATCCATATTCTTTATACGCCCGGTGGAGAGGACGTGCTGTAATAAATCTCACAACTACTTCACGAGGTTGCGCTGAATGATTTCGGCCAGTGCTGTGTAATTGCTGGCACAGAGCCAAGTAGTAAGGGCAATGAGCAGCGGCAGTACAACAAAGTTTTCCATGCCTTTGCCGGTAGTCACGCGCAGGCGGCGCAGCGGCGGAAACCCAAATTTGAATGGGATAGGCAGCAGCCATGGCACTCCTTCTTTGGTGAAACTATCCATAATGAGGTGAGACACAACACCGGTCAGAAAGGCGCCCCAGACGAAATGGATGTCGACATTGGGCATAATTGGCTGCAAAAACTGGAGCAGGAGCAAACTAAGCACCCCAAATGCCGCAACACCCAAGATAGAGTGGCAAAAGAAACGATGCCCACCCACCAGCGCCCCAAAAATCTTTCCAAAGTACCGCCCAACCGGTATATTGCGCCACAGTGGCGCCGTGGGCTGGTCTATGTCTGGCGCAATCCCACCAA
>JBASZU010000037.1:0-5157 GCA_049661165.1 Saccharimonadales bacterium (SeqCode) | reverse complement strand
GGTCAGCGTTATAGCGTTTGTTGTACACGCTCGCAATCGTAAAGTGGAAAAAGGCCGAGAGGAAAAAGAAGGCAGCAATCAGCCAGGGCAGGTCAACGTTAAAAAGCGTCGTTGTTGTCGGTTGGAGTGACTGGGTTGCTTTGTCGAACTCGAGGTAATTGCCGCTCACGGGCACAGGCAATGACTTGCTGAGTGCAAGGACTGCCACGGCTTGTGCCAGATGCAAGCAGCCGGCGATGATATTGAGTTTTTTCAGTGACCGCGCGGTTATTTTCTTCATACTCACAGTGTATCATGAGGACTTTTCGACACAATCATTCGGCGGTTGTGCTTGAAAAAACAGAGGCATTTTGGTACACTTCTCCCTGTTCAACAGACATGGTACCGTCTGGTGTGTCATGTTTCACCGATTTGGGCCAGTAGCTCAGCTGGTTAGAGCGTCTGCCTCTTAAGCAGAATGTCGAGGGTTCAAGTCCCTCCTGGCCCTCCAAAACATGAACTCTCCGTTGTGGGAGTTTTTTGTTGTAGTCACGAAGACTCTCTGTAATCTTCAAATTCCCAATGGCCAAGCCGACAAAGTTTATTGGCTACATCTTGCCAGGTATCACCAATCGCATTGCTTGTTACATATTTCTCTATAAAGGGCTTAACTTTACTGACATCAGATGCTATTAAAGTGTGTCGTCCGTTAACAATGCCGTCATGCGCCACCATTTCGGCTACATGCTGTGGTGAGCACACCATGATGTCAAATGACTCTTCGCCTTCAGCATTCGAAGGCCCCACAATGAGCTGCAACAAAAATGACCAATTATCGGTTTTTGGGGTAAAGTTTTCAAAGTCAACATCAGGGCTGTGGTAACCTTTAATTATTGCTTTCACGGTTTTAATTATATAACACGGCTCAATTTCAAACATAATGATTCTTAGGGCTAGACCCCATAAACATTAGTCCTTCATTTTTGGCTATAAATGTTCCTGCTGCTGCTCTGCTACAATAGGGGCATGAAATTACTCAATGGCCTCGAATTAGCAGGGTTTATCAAAGAGCGGCAGGCAAAAGATGTCCGGCGTGTCAAGCAAGCACTGGGCGTGCAGCCAAAGCTGGCCATAGTCTACACTCTCGAACACGGCCCCAGCCTGACCTACATGGGCATGAAACAGCGTTACGGTGCAGATATAGGTGTAGATGTAGACATACACTATGTTGAGCAGGCAAAGGTAAAGAGTTTGCTTGCCGACCTAAACGCCGATACGAACGTACACGGTATAATCGTGCAGCTACCGCTAGCTGATGCATCTGAGACAGATGAAGTAGTAAACGCAATTGCCCCCGAAAAGGATGTGGACGGGCTGGGCGAAACAGCACCGTACACGCCAGCAACGCCCATGGCAATCCTCTGGCTCTTGGCAGGCTATAACGTTGACCTTCAAAACGCACGCATTGCCCTCATTGGGCGCGGCAAGTTGGTGGGCGCACCGCTCATCAAGATGTTTACAGAAAGCGGCTACAACTTTGTGCTCATTCATAGTCAGACGCCGAACACGAAAGAACTGTGTTTGGAAGCAGACGTCATCATTACCGCGACCGGCCGAGCCGGGCTCATTACCTCAGACATGGTGAAGCCGGGTGCGGTCGTATGCGATGCTGGAGTGGCTGGCGAAAAGGGCAAAACCGTTGGCGATGTCGCAGACGATGTTTATGAACGCGACGATATTACGCTTACTCCACGCAAGGGCGGCGTTGGCCCGCTCACCATCTGTGCCCTCTTCGAAAACACTATCCACGCCGCCGAGGCTAGCGCGAAATAGTACTATGAAAATAGGCGTATTTGACTCGGGCATTGGCGGGTTGAGTGTTGCACGCGCAATTGAGCGGGCTTTGTTTGAACACTCCGTTGTATTTCGCCATGACTCTCCAGAGCACTTTCCGTATGCTACAAAATTGCCAGATGAACTTTTTGGGTACGTTGTGCCCGTGGTACACTCGCTCGTAGACGATGGGTGCCAGGTAGTTGTTATAGCATGCAACACAGTAACGACAACCCTTATCTCAAGATTACGCGAACATTTCAGCGTGCCGCTTGTCGCTGTAGAGCCGATGATTAAGCCCGCCGCCAAAATGACAAAGACTGGCGTCATTGCCGTTTGTGCCACGCCGACAACACTTGCCAGCCCTCGGTACGGCAAACTAAAACAGCTGCATGCCCAAGGCCTTACTGTACTCGAACCGGATTGTAGCGATTGGTCCGTGCTTATCGAACACAACGCCATGAACCGAGCACGCTTAGAGGAAGTGATTGAGCCCGTTTTACGTGCGGGTGCCGACGTCCTGGTTCTTGGGTGTACGCATTATCATTGGATAGAGCACGAAATTCAGGCACTAAGTCGCGACCGAGCCCGAGTTATACAACCAGAAGAAGCCATCGTTGCCGAGCTTAGACGAGTGATTGCAGAACTTGCTTGAACTGATTTCCCCTATCTTTGTAATTTTCAAACATTCCAAAACTGGCACAACCTGTGGAGAGTAGAACCACATCTCCTGGTTCTGCGGAGGAGCGAGCATTTGTAATGATTGCGGTCATGCTTTCGCCACCAGGTATAAAGTCGCGAAACCCAACGCGTTCAAGTGCCTCCTGAATACGCCCGGCCTGGTCGCCTATAAGGAGTGCTTTACGAACATCGTTTGATGCAACAGCGCGTGCGAGTTCGTCGTAGGGAGCGCCCTTATCCGACCCGCCCAGGATAACTACTTTCGGCTGTACGAAGGCCTCTATGGCTACAATGGCAGTCTCGGGCGTTGTACCGAAGCTGTCATCGTAGTATTTGACACCGTCTATTTCACGCACAAATTCGAGACGATGCTCAAGCCCTGAAAAAGTGGTCAATACACCGCGGATGGCGGTTTTTACGGTGTTGATTTCACCTGGGATTGTTGGTTGGAGGGCTTGCCAGACGGCAGTGGTAGCCGCGCAGGCATTTTGCCAGTTGTGTTTGCCGAGGAGTTTAAGCTCGCTGGTCGTGCAAATTTCCGCCCCACTAATTGTAATTGTGCCGTTGTCTACAAATGCACCTGGCGTTTGAAAATATGGGATTTTTTGCCCTTGACCCTGGGAAGCTATCTCTGTAGATATTTCATTCTCTGCAAAATAAATTGCGACATCGTCGCGATTTTGCTGCAGGAAAAGCCTACTTTTTGCCGCTGTATAGTCGGCCATATCTGCGTGCCAGTTCAAATGCTCGGGCACAACCATAAGGCATACCGCGATATGTGGTGAGTGCCGGACATCGCACAGCTGAAAACTACTGAGTTCCAGTACGACCCAGTCGTCTGGCTTAATTTCGCTTATGAACTCAAGCGGCGAACAGCCAATATTGCCGCCCAGCCAGACTGTTTTTTCGGCTGCTTCTAACATTTTTGCGGTCAGGGTTGAGGTTGTGCCTTTGCCTTTTGTACCGGTTATGCCTATGACGTTTTTGGTCGGGCACACTCGGAGAAACTCATCCACAGCCGTCGTAATCTTGCTTTCTATGTTCGGGTTTACACCAAGAAGCACAGACGGGTTAATCCCAGCGCTGCGTACAACCACATCGAACCGGTCTAAGTTTGCAAGATAGCCATCACCAAGCTGGGTCTCATATGCTTCAGGAACCACAACCGCTGTGTTTTGGTCGCACACGGTCACGCTGTGCCCTTGCGCCGCGAAATACGCTGCGCTTACCACTCCCTCTGTCGCAAAACCAACAATCGCAATCTTCATCCCTCCATTTTACCTCATTTCCCCTGCGTGAAAGCTCCGACCTTTCACGCTTATGCTTGCATGACTATATCTGTTTGGCTTATATTCAAGCGTGAAAGGTCGGAGCTTTCACGCTATGGCAAGTCGAAATACGGTTCGGGAATTTACAGAAAACGCCTACTACCATGTGTACAACAGGGGTGTTGAGAAGCGGGTAATTTTTCTTGACGAGCAAGACTACACTGTGTTTCTTGGCCTCCTCAAAAAATATCTGGTAGGTGAAAACTACAATAAAGCAAATCGGCACAAAGCCGTGACCATTGGCTCTGAGGTTCAGTTGTTGGCATATTGCTTGATGCCAAATCATTTTCACCTGTTGTTATATCAGGTTAGCCAGGAGGGTGTCGCGAAGCTCATGCGTCGGGTGACAACTGGCTACGTTATGTATTTCAATAGTCGTTATGCTCGCGTAGGCGGCCTGTTTCAGGGGCGATACAAAGCATCACGTATCAATGCAGACGCATACCTGCACCATATATCCCGTTATATCCACCTCAATCCTGAGCAGCACCAGACGTGGCCTTATTCGAGCCTCAAGTACTATCAGCGAACACAAGCACCACCAGAGTGGCTTCATACCGAAAAGATCATTGACTTATTCCATTCACGTCGTGAATACCTGGATTTTGTAGACGAGTACCAAGACTCAATGCGAGAACTTGCTTTGCTCAAATGGCAGCTGGCCAATAACCCAGATGATCCTGACACCCCATAAAATTATCTCGGTAGCACCGTGAAAGCTCCGACCTTTCACGCTCGAACCACGAACCATAAGCGTGAAAGGTCGGAGCTTTCACGGTAATTAAAGAGGGGGAGTTATGCGGCGAGTTCGGTTTTGACCATTTCGGCAACCTGTCGGGGGGTCATTTCTGCCTTGACAATGTAGCGACGGATGCCGAGTTCCTTGAGGTCTGGAGGTGCTTGCTCCTCACCTGAGTTTGTGAGGATGACAACCTTAATGTCTTTACCCCAACTGGTTTTGCGGAGTTTTTTGAGCATTTCGCCGCCGTTCATTTCCGGCATCATGAGGTCTAAGAGGATGATGTCCGGTTTCATCGATTCAGCCAGCTCCAGCCCAAGTTTGCCATTGGCAGCGGTCTCTACTATAAAGCCCTCCGCCTCGAACTTTATGCGATACATGGTACTTATGGCTTGATCGTCTTCTACAATAGCTACTTTTTTGCTCATACTTTGTATTATACAATACGGCCAAAATTATTGCCGAACGACCTGACCCACACTCACTTTTTTCCTCCTCCCCGTACATAAGCCACCGGTATCGGTGGTAGCAGCGGCGTACGTAGTAGCCGTTGCATATACTCCCAGGCTTGCTTGAACCAGCTCAGTCGTTTCTTGG
>JBASZU010000036.1:0-2480 GCA_049661165.1 Saccharimonadales bacterium (SeqCode) | reverse complement strand
TAACCATGATTGGCGCAATAGCCAGCCTGTTTGGGGCGTGGAGCCTATGGAACGCAACCCGCGTTACAAATGGCCTAGCAGACTTTGCGAACGAGCTGAATAAAGCCTACGGAGGACGTGAAGTTGTTTCTACGAACGAACTTACGTTTTTTGTATTGCTCGCGATGGCATTTAGCGTAGTGAGTGCACTCGTTTACTTCATGGCGTATGCACCGCTAAAAGAGCACAAAAAGACTGGGTGGAATTATCTGTTTTATGTGAGTCTTTTAAGTGTGGCGTACTCGGTTCTTATGCTCTTTGTTGATGGTCAAGGCTTTGGTTCGTTCCTATTTGGTCTTGTTTGTACAGCCATAGGTTTTTGGATTTTGTTCCAGATTCGCCCAGCGTACCTCGGCAAAGCTGCCGGTCCCGCTCATACTACACCAACAGAATAGTCCTTCAGCTCATAGAAAATGCCCGCTCAATTTATGCGGGCATTTTCATTTCACAACAACCATTTTCCACACTTTCTACTCGGCCGGATAAAAAGTGTGGCATTTTGTGATACTGAAAGCACTGTGGTGCCGCTGAAAAATCTTACTTCTCGAGTTTATGGATTTGGTCGTGGTCAAGACCGTAGTAGTGCGCAACCTCGTGCCACAAAGTGTGGCGGATGTTTTCGTACAAAGATGCTTGGTCATAGCTTTCGGCTAGGAGCGGGAATTTAAACAGCGTGATAACATCTGGCACAAGCGGCTCCCTGCCCTGGCGCTGCGGGAGCGGTACACCGCTGTACAGCCCTAACAGCGTCTGGTTGCAATGCAGTTTCAGTTCACGCCGCTGCTGCTCGGTTGGTTCGTCTGCCGTAACGATGGCGACATTTTTCACCCGGTCACGGTGTATTTTCGGCAGCGATTCAAACGCGCGGTCTATAAGTTCGTGAAACGATTCGTCCGTAATATCAAACATCTGCTTTTTTATATAGTTCCGGATAGACGGCTTTGGTGGTGGCATCGACTTCGGCGCGCAACTGCGGGAACACCACGCCTTCGCGCGCGCTCACACCTTCGAGTGACCAAAAGACACGTTCGCTCCACCCAAACCCACAAGCTGGTGGCATACCGTACTCTAGTGCCTCTACGAAGTCTATATCCATCATCTGTGCCTCAGCATCACCGGCATCACGCAAGCTTTGCTGCTCAAGAAAACGCTGGTACTGATCTATGGGGTCATTGAGCTCGCTAAAGGCTTTACACATTTCGCTTCCGCCAAACACGAGGTTAAACTGCTCGGTCAGGCGAGGGTCAGCTGGCTGCATTTTGGCTAGTGGCTGCATGAAGGTTGGCATGTCTACGAGAAACGCGGGGCCAGCAAGGGTTTTGCGGTAGTTTTTCCAGAGCTTGTCGAGACTGCGAAGGCGATTATCTTGCTTTTCTACTTCAAGCTTATGTTCGCGGAGCTTTGCCTGTATGTCTTCCATGGGTGATTCGAACACGTCTATGCCGTACCGCTCTTTGAGCACCGACACAAAGCTAATGCGCGGAAAATGCGTATCGTCTGCCCCAAAATCTACCTGCGTGCCATCGGCCAGTGTAAACTGCCGCTTGCCCCACGTGGCGTCACACACCGCCCGAATTTGCCGTTCGGTAAGTTCCATGCCCTTTTCCCAGTCGGCATACGCCCAGTACCATTCCATGGCAACGTGTTCGGGGAGGTGTTCGTCGCTGTAGTTTTCGTTTCGAAACCGAGCACCTATGTCGAACACCTTTTCGTACCCCGCTACCAGCAGTCGCTTGAGGGGTAGCTCATGCGAAATACGAAGGTAGAAATCTTGGTCAAGCGCATCCATGTGGGTCACAAATGGTGTTGCATCTGCCCCACCAGCCACGTTTTCCAGTATGGGAATGTTGATTTCTGTAAAGCCCTCGGCCTGCAGAAATTCACGAGTAGCCTGCCAAAACTTACTGCGGCGAATAAACCGCTGCCGCACATGTTCGTTCACGTTCATGTCTACGTAGCGGCGGCGCAAGCGTTCTTCTTTGTTGGTAAAGCCATCTATTTTGTTCGGCAGTGGACGTAGTGATTTGGTGAGCAAGCGTAGTTTCGTCAGCTCTACCGACTCTTCACCGGTTTGCGACCGCGCCACCACCCCGGTGGCTTCTATAAAATCGCCGCTGTCGAGTAGCGGAATGTCGCGCTGGGATAGTTCGCTGTCTGCGTAGTCAGCCTGTTTTTCATCATCACGCCGCCAAATGAGCTGTAACTCCTGTGCGCTTTGGTCTTTTATGACTATGAACGCAAGCTTCCCAAACTTACGGATAGACACAATCCGACCAGTAACAGTAACCGTCTGCCCCTCCAGCTGACTAAACTGCTCGTGCACCGCAGGAATACTGTGCGTTCGAGCCGAACGCGCCGGATAGGGGTTAACTCCCAGCTTTTTCAAATCTTCCAGCTTACGCAGCCGCTCATTCCGATAATCTTGTAGTGTCGCCATACAC
>JBASZU010000035.1:0-5264 GCA_049661165.1 Saccharimonadales bacterium (SeqCode) | reverse complement strand
CTTTTTGACAGGGCTACGGAAAACGCCGAGCGGCGTTACCATACCCTCAGTGCACGTTCGTGGCTCTCCCTTTCATAGTTTAGCTACATTTGTAGCTGTGTATATGATACGAGTGAGTGTGGGTCAGCAAGTATGCTACTTGGCCGGCAATGAATGATGTATCTCATTCGGGTGGTTATATTGTAGCCGTCTACCCCGATTCTTACAGAGTGTCTCTTGACTCATGTCTCACAGAAAAGCTATGCTTCAGCTATGTATAAACGAATTCTACTCAAACTTTCAGGGGAACAGTTGCAGGGTGATAAAGACGGCGGCTTCGACGCTGAGCGGGCAAAATGGATTGCCGGGCAAATCAAACCAGCCGTGGAGGCAGGGTCGCAGGTAGCAATCATCGTCGGTGGGGGCAATTACGCCCGTGGCGCGCAGCTGATGGGTAACGGCATTGTTGACGTTACGGCGCACAATGTGGGCATGCTGGGCACGATTATGAACGCGGTAACCCTCGCAGACGTCTTCAATGCCGCTGGGCTTGAAACGCGCGCCCTCAGTAATATAGAGGTAAACCAGTTTATAGACAGCTACACCTACCGACGTGCGGTTTCCCATCTTGAAAAAAACCGCGTGGTTATCATTGGTGGAGGCACGGGCCGACCGTTTGTGACGACTGATACGGCAGCCGTGAATCTTGCGCTAGAGCTGAAGTGCGACGCCATTATCAAAACCACCAAAGTTGACGGTGTGTACGATAAAGACCCCATGAAATTCCCAGACGCTCAAAAATTCGATACGCTTACCTACGATGAAGCGCTTGCCAATAACGACATACAGGTTATGGACAAGGCTGCGCTTGGTATGGCACTGGAAGACAAAAAAACACTCATTGTGTGTGACCTGCTGAGCGAAGGTAACATCGCCCGCGCTGCAGCTGGTGAAAATGTCGGCACGACAATTCGAGGCTAGTGGTATAATTTTGTCCGTACGGAGGGGTCGCCTAGTGGTCTATGGCGCCGCCTTGGAAAGGCGGTTTGCGGGCAACTGCATCGAGGGTTCGAATCCCTCTCCCTCCGCCATATTACATATTATTGTGAAAAATACCTTAGAAAATATCATGCCCGTGGTTGCGCCCCTGTTGTGTTAGGCGGTACACTAGGGGCACGCATGTCTCTGATAGAACTAAAAGACGTCAGTAAGCTGTACGGCTTCGGCGATGCCACGAGTGTGGCGCTCGACGAAGTTAGTTTGACCATAGAAAAAGGCGAATGTGTTGCCGTAATGGGTCCGAGCGGCAGTGGCAAAAGTACCCTTATGAATATGATTGGTCTTCTGGACCACCCTACGCACGGCGATTACCTTTTGGGGGGTAAGCGTGTCAGTCGTCTCTCGACAAACCGCCGTGCGCGAGTTCGTCGTGACAAAATAGGCTTTATATTCCAGTCGTTCAACCTGCTTGGGCGTCTGACCGCCATTGAGAACGTAGCCTTGCCGCTGTTATATAAAGGCTTTCCCACCTCCAAGCGCAATAGTGCTGCTCGGGCGATGTTAGAGAGAGTGGGTTTGCATGATCGCTGCTATTACTACCCCAGGCAACTATCAGGCGGCCAAACGCAGTGTGTGGCGATTGCTCGGGCGTTGGTAAACCAGCCAGAGCTTATTATTGCCGATGAGCCTACCGGCAATCTAGACACCGAAAGTTCAAGACTCGTCATGGAGTTGCTCAACGAAATCCATAAAAGTGGCAATACCATCATTTTCGTGACGCACAACCCAGAACTGACGCGCTATGCCACCAGAGTGGTGTATATGCAAGATGGTATTATCAAACACGATGAACAAACTAAGCTCGGTGAAGTTGGTCGATATGTGCGGCAGTTTATGTACAAAATCCCTGAGACTACCGAAGAAGATGATCTTGCAGGCGTTTCGGCTCTCATGAAGGTCCGACCGGATGAAGCAGATGATTCCGCTCGCAAGAAGTCTTCCAAAAAAAGGCCAGCCAAGCGACGCGTGGCACGTCAATCGAAGCGAAAGGCGGACACATGACCAGTGTTCGCAAAGGATATCTTGGGCTAGCGCTCCAGAGTTTGCGAGCCTCACGGCTACGAAGTCTTATGACTATGCTGGGTATTGTTATCGGCGTTATGTCCGTCATAGTCATAGTGGCAATTGGCCAAGGCGTCAAAGAACAGATTGGCAATCAATCAGCTCGTTATGGCAGTAGTGTGCTTTTGGTTCGCCCAGATACTGCCGCAAATATTCTTGGCGGTAGCGGAGTGTCCAGTGGGGCAAGTGCGCTGCTTAGTTCAACCGACCTCGAAACTCTTCGACGCTCATCAGAGGTAAAAAATGCAGTACCACTCAGCACTGTCCGTGGGGCGGTGAAAGCAGACCACAGCGTCAATAACCCGCTCGTTATTGCCACAACACCCGAGCTGGGAGAGCTACTGCACCAGAAGATTGAGTTTGGCGGGTTTTTTATGCCATCTGACGGCAATAATGTCGCCGTTCTCGGTAAGGATATAGCACAAAGACTTTTTAACGATAGTGCGCCGCTGGGACAAAAATTTAGCTTTCGTGGGCAGGATTTTTTGGTGGCAGGTATATTCGGTACATTTAGCGCGGCACCGTTTTCGCTTGAGGCGAATTACAACGAAGCGGTGTTCATTCCCTATACTTCGGCTCAAGCTATACTGGGTGATGCGCCGCAAATTCATCAGGTTCTCGTGGAGGCAAAGCCAAGTGCCGATACAAATAAACTTGCAGCAACACTTCAGAGGGCAATTACCGATTCGCACGGCGGCGCAAACGACGTGGCAGTGCTCCCGCCTGGCTCAAAGCATGCCAGTTCAAACCAGACATTGCAGCTGCTGACCTTGATGACCATAGGTATGGCGGTAGTTGCGCTCATAGTGGGTGGTGTTGGGATTATGAACATGATGCTTGTGAGCGTGACAGAGCGGATTCATGAAATCGGTTTGCGCAAAGCCATCGGGGCAACGAACCAACAAATCTTGCGTCAGTTTGTCACGGAAGCATTTGCGCTGTGTGTGGTTGGTGCATTGCTTGGGTTATTGGTGGCATTTGGCGCAATAGGCTTGCTTCGACTCTATACTAGCCTGGAGCCTGTCGTCGTGTGGCCTGTTGCCATCGTTGCCCCTATAGTTGCGATGCTGACCGGAGTGTTTTTCGGGGCAATCCCTGCCCTCAAAGCCGCCCGGATGGACCCCATCGAAGCCCTCCGCCATGAATAGTCATGACGCTCCCGTCATTCTGACCGGCTAGTTGGCAGGGAAGAACCATCCATGAGCTTGTCATCACCGCCCCATGACCCAAGTAGAGGGTAAACTCCAGTGGGAATCCATGCGCTTTTCCGGTCCCGTCATGCTGAACTCGTTTCAGCATACATGCCTTACCACCAACATCAGTGCATTAACAACACTTTACAATCTCACCATTCTCTTCACTTCGCGCAGGCTCCCGCACCTGCCAAGCGGCTCATTTTGTACGGACAAAATGAGAGTAAACCGCCGGGGAGAAGCAAACGACCGGCTTACTTGCCCATGACTGCTTGCTTGTTTGGCTTGTGCAGAACTCACTGCACTTTGTTTCGTTCAAACAGCTTCCGCGCGCAAGCAACCAAGCAGCCATGGGCAAATCAGTCGTTATGCATCCCCGGTTTCCCAAGAATCACCCCTTAGAGCGTCGAAGTGAGTATTCATTGCAGGCTAGCCTCTGCTTTAGCCATAGCGCCATCGCGATGATTATCTAGTGGTCGGCGGTCGAATCTTGGCTCACTTACACCAGCGACCACAGTGCTGCGAGACCGGCGGCGGCCATGAGGAAGGTTGTGAGCCAACCAATGTAAGTTGTGCTGCGGTGGTTTGCCCAGTGACCCATCAGCTTCCGGTTACTACTAAGCTTTACAATGAAAAACAGCACAAATGGTGCCACAATGCCGTTAGCCGCTGCCGAGTATATAAGTGCTTTTATAGGGTCTATGCCGACGAAGTTAAGGCCAAGCCCAACCATCATCGATATTATGATAACGCCGTAAAACGCATGAGCTTGTTTTAGCTGGCTGTGCAAACTGCCCTTCCACTTCAAACTTTCAGAAACTGCATAGCTCGAAGAGCCGGCAAGCACTGGTATGGCAAGCATGCCGGTGCCGATAATGCCGACTGCAAAGAGGTAGTAGGTGGCATCGCCCGCAAACGGTCGCAAGGCTTCGGCGGCCTGAGCGGCACTGGTGATATTGGTAATGCCGTGTGGGAAAAGCACCCAACCACAGACGGCAATAATGAAAAACATAACGAGGTTACTCAAAAACATCCCACTCCATACATCTATACGCATGCGCTTGATTTGGGCGGGTGCGGTCGCACTGCGGCGTTCTCGCAGGGTTGTTTTGCCCTCTAGGATTTCCTCTTCTACTTCCTGACTCGTTTGCCAGAAGAACAAGTACGGCGATATGGTTGTACCAAGAATGGCGCAAATGAGGAGAAGGCTATCTCTGTTAAATGTGAGCTCCGGGACGAAAGTTGCGCGGACGGCCTCGCTCCAATCAATCTTCGCGAGTATGGCCGAGACAATGTAGCTCAGCAGAACCAGCGCAAGCCATTTGAGATAGCGAGCGTATTTGGCGTAGGGCATGAGAACCTGTAAGAGCAAACTGAGCACGGCGAATCCAACCACGAGCCAGCCAAACGAAAAACTAGGCCCAAGGAGCTGGACGGCTTTGGCCATCGCACCGAGGTCGGCGCCAATGTTAAAGGCGTTTGCCGCAAAAAGCAACAGTGTTACAAACCGCAGCATACGCCGAGAAAAATGAATACGAATGTTACCGGCAAGCCCCCTGCCCGTCACCATGCCAATCCGAGCGCACATTTCCTGTACGACGCTCATAAGCGGAAATGTTAGGGGTGCGAGCCACAAAAACCCAAAGCCGTGCTGTGCGCCTGCCTGACTATAGGTGGCAATACCCGATGGGTCGTCGTCGCTGGCTCCGGTTGTCAGGCCGGGCCCAAGGGCATGCCAGTAGTCACGGGCTTTTTTGAGGCTCTTGCTGTTCGGAACTGCCTGGACAACCTTTGTACCGGCTTCCAGCGTTTTATCGAGCATGACGGCAGGCATCTCAACTCCATTTTCAAGGAGTTTGTCTGAGTCAAACCGTTTGGGATTATTCGCCATAGCTAGTAAGCGTAAACGCTTTGACCGTATTGTAGCAGAATAGCTAAGCAGCTAGTAGCGGGAAAGCTGGCGGTTGAAGG
>JBASZU010000034.1:0-2139 GCA_049661165.1 Saccharimonadales bacterium (SeqCode) | reverse complement strand
CCTACGGGTAACGCTCCCGTCTACACGGTTTTGCAGACCGTTGCCTAACTTCTCGGCCAAGGCGCCATACCGTGTGATTATACAGGAGTGGGACGAGTTTTGGCTACCTGGTTAGAGTGTTTGACCGTTATGCAGCTGGCTGGTGCGGCGGGACGGGGTTTTTAAATAAGAGTGAGGCAGCCACTCCGCTCGTTAGTATCGTGAAAAGGATGCCGAGGCTAACAGCAATCGGCGGATGAAATCCAAGTGGCGCGGCTATCATCTTTAGCCCAATCCACAGCAATATGCCGGCCAGTGCCCAGTTGATGGCCCAGAACTTCGATGAGACGGCGTCGTAGACAAAAAAGAGTGAACGCAGCCCCAAAATGGCAAAGACATTGCTGGCATAGGCAATGTAAGTGTCCCCTGTTACGGCGAGCACGGCCGGGACGCTATCGACTGCAAAGAGGATGTCGGTCACTTCTATCATGAGGATAACGGCTGCCATCATGGTAAGCATGCGCTTACCGCCTACGACAGTGGTAAGTTTATTGCCGTCAAATTTGTGGTGAATGGGCAGTAGTCGGTCGAGAAGTTTCCAGGTTTTGGTTTTCAGAATATCATCGGGCTCTGGGTGTTTGGCCGAGCGAGCCTGCTGAAAGGCATGCAGTGCAGCCCGGAGCAAGATGAGCCCGAAAATAATGCTAACCCACGAAAAACGCTGCAACAGCTCCAAGCCCGCTACAATAAATATCAGACGGAAAAGAATGGCCCCAGCGATACCGTAGTTCAGAATACGCCGGCGATACCGCTGCTCGACATGGAAGGCGGTAAATATGATACCAAACACAAAAAGGTTATCGAGACTGAGTGCTTTTTCGACAGCCCACGCCGCGACGTATTCGGCGGCGGCACGCTCACTGATAAAAATATAGATAGGGATAGTAAAGAGCAGCGCGATGCTTATGTAAAACACCGACCATTTGACAGCCTCACGGAAGCTCACCACGTGGTCACTGCGTCCGTGAATGTATTCGATTATGGCGTAGAGCACTAGCGCAGCACCGATTGCGGCATACATAAACCACGGCACCGCGTAGGTTACAGCCTCGTTTGCCGTCGTTTCGGCAGCAAATAATATATTCATGCCCGACCAGTATACCACGCGAAACGCTCTCACGAATTTCGCACCAGCCAGCCTGCCCGAGATGCGGAGCATCTGACACCGCTGGCTTCTTTGACTCCTGCACATTTTTCCTTTCCAGTACTCACTTCACCGTACCTCGGTACGGTTCGTTCTGTGCTTCAAGGAGAAAATGCACATGAGTACAAAGTGCGAAACTCGTGGCTCCGTGGAATGTTTGAGCACAAGTATAGGTTTTTTATGGATGTTCAGCCGCGCCCAAAAACGTTTGATTTTAGGCAGAATTACCAACATCCTAAGTCGGAACGAATCATTCGTGGCACTTTGCCCCGAAAAAGGCACATTATTTGCCGAATGCAGTTATACTGCTATTGGAACTAAATCTACAAATAGCAAACATATGCCCGCTAGCATAGACCAAACCGTACGAACATGCAGTTCATGGCCAAATGAAGGTGCCGAGGTGCCAGGCCGCATACTTGACATCCCAGAGATATGGCCGACGGGAAAGCCTCAAGACCCCGAGAAACTCACCTTGGCACTTGGTGTCCTTTGCGCACAGCAGCTCGCAACATGGCCAAAGTATGCTACAAGGGTCGGCGGCCTAGACAAGTTACAGTATGAACAAGTCGCCGTCGGAGGCGCCCATGTTTTAGTTCAGTTTAACCCAGGCAGAAGCCAGCGCCCAAATTCTCACACGAACATGAAAATTACACCCGAAAATTGCTTTCTTAGTCCAGGCAATCAGCCCGAGGAAGAGAGAGCAATCATCGTAGGCAATGCACTTATTTCCGTGAATCCATTTCCGCTTTCCCCAGAGCAATTTGTCGTATCATCTCTTACCCACGAACCACAAACACTGGGTTCTCAGGTAGCCGCAATGCTTAAACTAGCTAAGGCTATTCGGGGCAACGGTACACTCGGCTATAACGGTGCCGTCAACGGAGGAGCGTCTAACCCCGAACATGCCCACATGCACATCGTGCCAGGCCTTCCAATAGAAGCTGGTTTGGCAA
>JBASZU010000033.1:0-6534 GCA_049661165.1 Saccharimonadales bacterium (SeqCode) | reverse complement strand
TGATCGCTACCGCAAAGTCACTTTGCGATAAATTGGTTCGAGTTTAAGAGAGTCTGTTTCTAGCAGCACCAGGCGCATCGTTGTCTTAGCCGGCGAGAGTTGCAAGCCCACCACCAAAGAATCGCCGAGCTCGTAATCGTGCCGTGCTCGTCGGTTCTGGATGACCTTGCGTGGTCCTTGCTGCTTCTGGTGGCCGCGACGCCCCTGTTTCTTTGCCATAGCTACATTGTACGATAGAGGAAAGGCATTGACAAATATATTATAATATGCTAATATACGGCACATGAGTGAATTCCAACCAACCAACCAACCAACCAACCAACCAGTTAGCCTAAGCGAATTACCCCGCTGGCAAGGTGGTTTCCCGGGCGAGCACGAGTACTCGACACTTGAGGAGCTTGATAACCCAGATGGTAGATTCGACGAAGCACTATTAGCTGCAGAGGCGCTTACACATAGATGGAATGGCGGAAAGTTCGTAGGCCTATGGCTTTACGGCACCCCCGGGACAGGCAAAACACACTTCGCAGTTGGCCTAGGAAGAGCCTTACACGAAGTGGGTGCAGATATCGCATACCAGTCTATACCGAATCATTTATCTCAGTATCAACCTTATAATGGTACCGGAAAAACACAGGTTGAGATGGCAGAATATCCAGGGTTTTATGCTGGAAGCCCAGTCTTTACAAACGGTCTAAGAGGAGTGGACTCCATATTCTCAACTGGACACCTACTACACAAGCCCGTTCTTCTTCTAGATGACTACAAGCCAGCTGCACGCAAGCAGGTGGCGGCGGCAGTAGAAGCAGGCGCAGAGGCGGGCGGCCTGGTAGTGGTTACGTCAAACTACCCTGACCCGTTCAAGCTGTTTGATGCAAAGACTAGAGTGCATAGTGAGCAAGAGATCCTCATGCGTGATATGGCGGAGCGTGCAGACGGAGATGCTCTCGAGGCTCTTGACAAATCTCGCGAGGATGAAGAGCAAGAGTTCAGCGCTTCACTGCGAAGCCGAATTGCCGCAGGCTTTAAGTTCCTGGAATTTACCGGCGATGATCAAAGGGTTGCTCGTTCTTTCTGGGGGTAATACTTCCAGCGTGACATTTGTCATAGCCCTATCATGATTGGTTTGCTACGATAAAATTACGTCAAAGAATACAAAAACTATCATGAAAAGTGCCCTTTCCGGCGTCGGCGTATGCAAGCATATTTCGCGCCTGGCTTCTAGGGTACTGTGTTGGTAATACCCTTTGTTTACGAGGTGAGAATCCAGCGGAGAACCATGTCTTTTAGTCGGCGGTACTCGGCCTCTTCAAACTGAATATTGGCTATGCAGAACTTTTTGTTCGAGACGTGGCTACAAAACATGCACTCGAACATGTCGCCGCAGTCTTCTATAAAATAGGAGTTGACGATTTTCTTTGACCATATAACCGAAAAGCTGTTTGAGGTGCTGTTGCTGTCTTCGACACGAGCGCAATAACTGAGCCCTTTCGAACGCTGGCATGCCGCCACAAATTCGCTGTCGTTCACGCCGTCTGAAAACAGGATGTTTTTGGAGCCGCTAATGTCCTGCGAACGATATACCTTTTCGGAGCTGTAAATATTGTCCGACTCGCCGATGTTTATACTGTCTAGGTGGCGTTCCGTGGCGGTATAGTTCACTTCATTCCAGGCCGCAAGGATGTCCTGGATGGAGTCGAACTGCCGCTGTGGTTTCTGATCCCAGTCCAATCTGTTCCAGGCATTCTCAGTGGTGATAAATTTACTTGGGTTGACCGACTGGGTCCAGGTGGCCTGTCCGGTGGTGCTGTCATTGACCTGCTGCGGCAAACGGACGTCAAAAGCAAATTTTTGACGGAATTGCTCTAGGGTAAGCGGGTTTTTATAGCCAAAGATTTGACCAATAATATTGTCCAGGAGTGCTTTTGCGGCAGATTCGTCCATGGGTTTTACTCATCCTTCCTTACTTTTATTCGACTAGATGAATGTTCGGCGAGCAAGTCGCTCAAGTTAAATGTCTGTGGCTCCAGCGAACTGGCGGTGTCAAATGGCCGTGGCGGTGTGGGCGCAGCAGTCTCTAAGCCCTGTGGAGCAGATGCAAGCGGTGTTGACACTACAGTAACCGGCGGTTCTGGGGCATTTTCACCTGGGATGGCCGTTTTAACAGGGGTACGTAACACCTGGGATTCTTCGAACTTGGTTGGGAGTTTAGGGCTGGGCGAGGTCTGGTACGTTGCGAGGTTATTGGGTGAAATTGACTTTTCGGCATGTGGCGCGTCTAGCGTACGGGCTTTGACTGCCGGCACAACCTGGCCATTGGCGAGCACCCGAACGAGGCATTCTCGCGGGTGCAGTTCGGTCATGATTTTGACGCGTACTTCCGGCTCGTCGATGCCTTTGGCATGCTCTTTCTCGACGAGTTCTTTCGGTAGCTCAATATTTAGGTTGCCCTCGAGTGCCCGAGCATCTTCCTCGGAAACTTTGAATGTATAGTAATTGTAGGTGTTTGCAAAAATAGCATCGCGTAAGTCTTTATCTATCTGGCCAAAATACTGCTGGGTCAGAACAACCGTTAGGTTAAATTTGCGCGCCTCAGACAAAATGGCTGCCAGAGCCGGGTTTTGCACTACCGAAACTTCGTCTATTATGAGCATCACGCGCTGGTTGAACGCACGGGCTTGAGCGAGGAGGAATATCTGCTGAATGAGCAGACCAGCGACGGTTTTGACAACTTTTTCGCCCATGCTGACTTTGTTCAGAGAAAAGACCGTCAAAAAGTGCTCCTGGATGGTCTTACTCAGTGAAAGTTCGCCTTCGCTTACCAGCGCTGGTTGGAGCTGCATTTCGTCTACAAAAGAGACGATGGGAGATATAGTCTCGGTGTAGTATTTGGTGCGAAGCTCGTTAAAATCGGCACCAAAAAAATGAATGATGTTACTCGGAACGTAGGACTCGACGTGTTCAAGAATTTGGTTACGAAGCTCTATATCTGTCAAAAAGCGTTTGAGGTTACCGAGCGACATTGCTTGGGCGGTAAGGAGTACATACAGGCTAAAACGCAGCAAGCGGTCGGCTTTAGGGTTAGCCATGTCGCCCATAAGCGAACGAAATAGCGTGCCTGTTAGTTCCGTAGCGGCTGATATATCGGTGGCGCCGCCGCTAAATAGCTCGGTACTCTCGTGGCCAAAATTGATTACTTTTTTGTCGGCTATGTGGGTAAAATCTTCGGCCAGCGAGGCGTGTGGGTCTATGACAACGACGCGGTAGTTCATGGCGAGTGCCGTTTTGCTCAGGCGGTCTACGAGCAGGCTAATGAACTTTGACTTGCCGCTTCCGCTCGCTCCGACTATAAACGAGTGCTTGTCAAATTCGTAACCGGTGAGATGTAAGTAGTAGTTGTGTGGAAAGAATGGAAAAGTGTCGACTTCTAGTAATGCTCCGGCGCTATCGCTTGACAGTATGGGGACGGCTTTCTCAATATTGAGATATTTGGGAACGGTTTTTTTCAGGTAGTGCGTGTTAGTCGTAAAGTCTATGGCGAGCAGGTTGGCGGGAAATGCGGTTAGTAATTTCGTGGCCTTACTCCAGGCTTTGCCTGCCGATATAAAGTACATGCTGGTTTGAATAACGGCCTTGTCGTGCCGAAAAGCTTTGACGCGGAAGCTGGCAAATTCAAGACTTTTCATTTTCTTTATATGGTATTTTTCTTTGAGGTCAAGGATGTTTCCGTCACTCACAAACTGCACAAAATGTTCTTTTCCGGTCGCAAACGGCAGCTCAAGGTCTTTTTCGTGCGCCGGACGAAGCAGGACGCCCTCAATGGCATTCGACAACATGCTGAGGTCGTAGTCGCACCGTACAAAAAACCGTACGACGTTGTCTGTGCAGCGAAACACTAGGTCGTAGTTTCCGCCAAGTACACCTAGGTGGCCGATGATGGCTTTATTGAGTTGCAGCCATTGCCCTTGTGTGAGGGTTTCACTGAGGATATACAACTCAAACACATGCCACCGGATAGGTTGTTTTGCCATATGCTGTATTGTATCACCACTGTAGATAGCCGGAAAGATTAATCGTTTATGGCTTTTTGTACGGCCTGCCAGATGGTTTTATCGCCGTTTTTGTGGCGCCAGTACCACCATTCTCCACCCCAGAGGTCTATTGGGTACGCGCCGACGCGCTGGGCAAAGTCTATGTTAAAACGTATGCGCTGGGCGCTCATGGACAAGGCTTGTTCCTTGGTGGTCATTTCCCATATGGCGCGGTGCCCCCACGGTTCTAACTGTAATTCGTGAATGAACACTGGCTTCCCGATGATTTTCTCTATAATGAAGCGGCGCAATCTGTGGAGCCATGGCTTCTGGATGGTGTGCCGGTATGCACCCTTGTTGAACATCATGGTGTATATGCTGAAGCCGACGCCGCCGCGGGGGTGTGGGCGGCGCAGTGGAATCCCCCAGCCGTTACTGGTGCTCATGTAGATTGGCTTTTCGGTGAGTTCGGCGAGCAGCTGGTATTCTTTGCGCAGTCGCCGAAGATTTATGTCGATTCCCCTGCCGAATCCTCGAAGCACCGCTTCGTTTTCCAGCTGATACCCATCTATAAAATCTGCTTTGTCGTACCATGCTACCGTTGCCTGTACAAAGTCTAACAATGCCTGTGTTTTTTCTTGGTCTGGCAGTGTAAGCGCCCAGGTTGGCCAGTGGTACTCTGGCCAACGCGGCTGCTTCACGCCCAAGCAGAGCGTGACAATGCCGCCGGCATTTTCAATCATTTTTATTTGCCAGTCGAGTTCGCTAAAGTCGTAGGTGCCGCGGGTTTTTTCGCACTCGTTCCAGTAGCTCATGAGCCGAAAACGCCGCCAGCCCATCTTGAGCAGCCAACGTAGGGTGTCTTTGGGGTCAAGGCCAAAGTTCCGACACTGCTTGATGCTAAAACTCACGCCATAGTGCTTCGGGTCGATTGTGTGCATAACCATTGCGTAAAATATAACAGATTTCCTCGTTCCGCGGTGCTACAATGGTCATATGAGTTTAACGACCGAAGATATTGAAGATATAAAACAGCTTCTTACAGCCAACAATCGCATCCTAAAGGCCGAGTTGACAGAAGAAATTAGCGATGCGATAGAGCAAAAACTTGAACAAAAACTCGAGCAAAAACTCGACGAAAAACTTAGAGCCCAGACAGAAGAACTTCGCTCAATCATGGATGTTAGTTTCGACGCCGTGCAGGAACAGTTAGACGACCACGAAACACGTATCGGTACGCTGGAAAACGCTACTGCTTAAACGACCTTTTAGCCGCTTTCCAAACTGAATCATCACCTAAGACTTTCCAGCGGTAGTACCAGTACTCAGCACCCCAAAGGTCTATGCGGCGGATGCCGGTTTGTTTGGCGAACTGTAACGTGCTTTCAAATCGAGCGGCGTCGAACGTTTTGTTTTGCTCTGTTAGGCTGATATCGGGGATGTTTTTGCCGTTTGGCGGCCACGGTTCCATCTGAAGCTCGTGAATAACACTTTCCTGTCCCTTCAGTATTTTCTGCGCCCCAGCAAGTGCGGCGTAGTGCCAGCTGGGAAACGGATAAGTTTGGTAGCGTTTTGTAAGAGTGGCGTCCCATACGCGTCGGTATAGCGATATGCCGTTTATATCACCCAAGGGGCTACGCAGCGCAAAACCAGCGTAGTTGTTGCTGCGGCTTATGATGACTGGGTGTTTCGAGTCAGCCTTTTTGACGAGCGCGAGTTCGTCGGCCAACCGCGCGCGGTCAAAGTTGTAGCACACACCGAAATGGTTGAAAAACTCGTTTTCGAGCTGGTAGCTTTGTAGTGCCGGGGAAGCTTTATACCGATTAATGACGGCTTTCATGAACGTTTCTAGTTGTGGCTGCCACTGCTCGCGCGGCTGTTTGGTGTTGTAAAACGACGGAGCATGACACTCTGGCCAACGTGGCTGGCGCAGCCCAATCGCGAGGCTAATGTACCCACCAGCTTTTTCTATGGTTCGGAACTGCCAGTCGAGCTGTTCGAAATTATATGTCCCAGGTGAAGTCTCTATCTGGTCCCAGTAGCTGACGAGACGAAATTGCCGAACGCTGAGGTCGTTGATTATGGCATTCAATGTTTCCTCCGGATCTACGCCTAGGTATTCCGCATAACTCGGGATAAAGGTGACACCTGGCTCGTATGGTTTGCCCTTTTGTGAGTGCTGGTACCAGAGAGCTACGGCGTAGCTGGAACCAGATATCAGAATTACAAGACACGAAATCGTTATCAGACTACGCTTTAGCCAGAGGCGGATAGTCGGATAGGCGGATAGGCAGATAATCTTCCTGTTCTTCTCTGCCCGACTACTCCGACTATCCGACTCTGTAGCTACTACGCCCTTTGCCCTTTGCCCTTTGTCTTTTTTCACTTCATTCATAATTCAATTTCCATATTCTCAGCCCCGCTGTGGCGGCTCGTGCTACCATTATACCGTGTCAAAGCCAGTAACGGTTTCGGTAATCATACCCGCTTACAATGAAGAGCA
>JBASZU010000032.1:0-4080 GCA_049661165.1 Saccharimonadales bacterium (SeqCode) | reverse complement strand
AGTTACTGTGGCAGTGGTGCTGGCGGTCGCTGCGACGCTATTCACACGTAATGCGTTAGCAGTACGCCGCGAGGCCTCGCTGTACGCTCAAGCAGATGCCCAGGTGCAAAAATATATTGGCGATATTAATAAAAAATTCCCCGGTAAGGTAACTTCAAGCCGTGGCTGTAGCTACACTCACGAGAAGTATAGTAAGGGACAGCTTGGTTGTGGGGTTGAGGCTACATACGAAAGGACTGCTGTAAATAAAGACGAAGAAAGGATACTAATATCAGAAGCTGACGAGCTGATCGAAGGCCTGAGATGGAATTTTGCTTACGACAACACAAAGCAAAATACAGAAGAAAATCCAAACCTTCTGAAACATTTTGTTTATAAAAATGCGAACCTGCTATGCTCAATTGACTACAGGAAAAAAGCTATGACTCCTACCGGTCAAAATATCGAGGTATTTGATAAAGAACTAACTCTCGTTATTCAGGCCGATTGCAGTGGCACGGCACGCGCAGAGCACTACCCAATAGGCGGGTAGTTTTAACTCTGTAAAGCTTTTTCGTAAACAGCTAGGGTTTGTTCGGCCATCCGGCGCCAGGAGTATTTTGCTGCTTGTGTTCTACCCTTTTGTATCAAATTGCTTCGTAGCGTTTTATCATCAAGTACCTCTGCAATTTTTCTCGCGATATTGCCTACGTCTAACGGGTCAAAATAGTGCGCTGCGTCGCCATAAACCTCTGGCAGACATGTTGCGTTGCTGCTAACGACGGGTGCGCCGTGAACCATTGCCTCTAGACCGGGTAACCCAAATCCCTCGCTCAGGCTCGGAAACACATACGCCGCACAATTCTCATACAGCCAGCGAAGCTGCCCCTCGCTCACAACGCCAGTAAACACCACGTTTTGGATGCCCTCACGCCGCACTCGCTCCTCATGTCGTGCATAGTTTACGTCTTTCTTCCCGGCCAAAACCAGCACAAGCTCCGGGTGGGATTTTTGCACAATAACGAACGCATCAATCAACCGTTCTAGGTTTTTGTGCGGCGTCGGCCGACCGGTATACATTATGAATTGTTTTCCAATAAGTTTGTCGAGAGGTTCACTTATGTCGGGGATTACATCTGCAGCTTCGAGCGTCACCGTTATTTTTTCAAGCGGAACCTGGCAATATGTAGCGACGTCTTGCCGCACGAACTCAGTTGGTGTGATGATCGCGGCCGACTTCCGAGCAACGCGACGGTTGAGCCATTTATAGACTTGTTGTTTTGCCCAAAATACGAATGGGTTTTTTGCAGGATTGCGAAACCTTATGGTCGTTAGGTCTTGTATGGTAGTAACAACGTTCCCTCGATATAAAACCGGCTGTTGTACCATTGGAAAATGTACGAGATTAGCCCCAAGGGCATCCAGTTCCTTTTTTAATTTAATCTGCTCAGCAAATGTAAATGCCTCTACGCTGGAAGACAAAACCGAGTAATCTGGCGCAATGTGTCGAATATACTCAACCCGCTTTGGATTTGTCAGTAGAGTTATCTTGTGTTCGTGTGCAATTTCTTGCAAATTCTCAATCAGTTTGTCGATATATCGACCGGTACTTGTGCCAGATTTGCGAGCATCAATGACTATGTGGGCCATAGGGGCTATCCTTTCGTAATGCCTTCGGGTCAAATCGCCCAGGCTTGCCGTGCCACAATAGTTTGTCTAAATCCGCCGTGCTAATCCGCCGTGTGCGCTGTATGCGTTTTCGCTCGCGGATCGCATAGGGCAGTATGCCTATAAAACTGCCAAAGCCCCGCACGTAGGCTAACAAACCGCCTCGCACAATTTTTGCGACCATCATTCTCAGGTAGCGATATATCATGCGCCAGCCATGTCGTGCAATCAAACCGGCAGGCATATTTTTAACGTAGACGAGCAGAAAATTTCGTGCGTATTGTGTAATGGCGAAGTCACCCAGTCGTGAGCTGGTGGCAGATACATGGTGATACACCACCGCACGTGGAACATAGAAGACACCCCAGCCGCCTAGTCGCAAGCGAAAACCCATGTCTAAATCTTCCAAATACGCAAAGAATGTTTCGTCAAAGATACCGACTTCTCGAAAGGCGCTTGTTTTATAGAGCGCTGCTCCTGCGCATGGGCTGAAAATTTCCGTATATTCGTCGTATTGACCACGATCTATTTCCTTGCGGCCGCGCGGGAACGGCACACCTGATACAGAGTAAAAATCTCCAGTCGTGTCGATACGCTCTTTATCGGTATAGAGTATTTTCCCAACCACAGCGCCCAAGCGGTCATCCCCTGCTAGCGCTCCCACCAGCTCCCCTAACCACTCAGGCTCTGCCACTGCATCGTTATTGAATAACGCTATATACTCACAGCCTTGTTCCATAGCATAACGTATACCGACATTCACCCCGCCAGCAAACCCAAGGTTCTTTTCTTGCTTTAGTACTACTATCTTTTTACCGTAGGATGCAAGGATATTATCAGACTCATCTACTGAACCGTTCTCAACCACAATGATATCGCATGCCATAGATTGCGCTAGTAACGAATCTATACACGGACGCAGCAAATCAGCCCCATTCCAGTTGGGGATGATGACGGCGGGGCGGGTCGACTCGTGTATTGTACTCATGTTTCTTTGGCTCCTCGAATAGGTAAACCGTGATGAAGCAGGGAACTAATGTAAGAGGAAGATACTCGCTTACTACGCTGAATCTGCCGCCTCTTTCGAATTGTTTTTGGCGCGTACAAGATAGCCGTGGCCGTGCCGCGCAAAAATGGGATGATGTTTCCTTCGCGAAGCCGTTTTGTAAACATGAGAAAAAACCAACTCGACGCAAGAGGCAGATATTTCCAAAACAGCCAGCCAGGCATGTTTTTGCCATAGAGAAACCAAAAGTTTTTTGTCCTTTGGTACGCAGTAAATCCGGGCAAGCGCCCGCTAGTAGAACCCGAAGCATGGTAAATAACGGCTCTGGGCGCCGTGATGACACGGTAGCCTCTCAGCTGGCTGCGGAAGTTCATGTCATCTTCCTCGAGGTAAGCGAAATAGTCTTCATCAAACAGCCCAGTATCGGCGAGCAGCGATGCACGGTAGAGGCTGCCGCAGCCGTATGCGCCAAAGACATAGTCCGCTTGATCATATTGGCCGGTGTCGGGCTCGTTATGCCCACGCGTGAAGGGGGCGCCAAATATGGAGTAGCAGGTGCCTATGGCGTCAATGGTTTGGCGGTCGTCAAGCAACACTTTCGAAGCGGCAACACCGGCGTCTTTGTGGCGCTGTAGCGCTCCCACCAGCTCCCCTAACCACCCCGGCTCTGCCACTGCATCGTTATTGAATAACGCTATATACTCACAGCCATGTTCCATAGCATAACGTATACCGATATTCACCCCACCAGCAAACCCAAGATTTTTTTCTTGCTTCAATACCACTATTTTTTCACCATACGTTTCTAAGATAGCATCAGATTCATCCACAGAGCCGTTCTCAACCACAATAACATCACACGCCATAGACTGTGCCAGCAATGAATCGATACACGGACGCAGCAAATCAGCCCCATTCCAGTTGGGGATGATGACGGCGGGGCGGGTCGACTTTGACATATGCTTACTTTATAATACCCCACTAGCAATGGGAACTATACAAAGGGTTGTCTCGAAAAAAAATCGCGCACTATTAGCCGAGCTTGTGCGCACCGATTTCAAGCTCCGTTATCAGGGGTCGGTTCTCGGCTACGCCTGGTCGCTGCTGCGGCCACTGATGATGTTTGCCATTCTTTATGTAGTGTTCGTTAAATTTCTGAAAATTGGCGGCGATGTGCCGCACTACCCTATCTACCTGCTGCTCGGCATTGTGCTATGGACGTTCTTTTCAGATATGACGACGCAAAGTCTGGGCAGTATCGTCGGACGTGGCGACCTCATACGGAAGATAAAAATACCGCGCTGGATGATTGTACTCAGCAGCAGTATAAATGCCCTCATAAACCTGGGGCTAAACCTCTTGGTTATAGCTTTCTTCATGATTCTAAATAAAGTGCAACTCCAGGAAAGCGCCTTACTTTTCCCGAT
>JBASZU010000031.1:0-4600 GCA_049661165.1 Saccharimonadales bacterium (SeqCode) | reverse complement strand
TACCACCCCGTAGGTTGGGACGCGTTTGGCCTACCTGCCGAAAACTACGCCATTAAAGCCGGTGTGAGCCCGCAGCAGAGCATGGCGAAGATTATCCCGAGCTACCACACCCAGTATAAAGCCATGGGCTGGAGCAACGACTGGAGCAAAGAAATCAGCACACACCTGCCAGAGTATTACCGCTGGACGCAGTGGATTTTCTGGAAGATGTACGAACAGGGCATGGCGTACCAAGATGCGCGTATGCAGTGGTGGTGCACCAAGTGTCAGACGGTGCTAGCAAACGAACAAGTTTTGGACGGCAAATGCTGGCGGCACGACGCAGCTGACGACCCCGAAGTCCAAAAAAAGGAAGTCAAACAGTGGTTTTTCCGGATTACCGACTACGCCGACGAGATACTCCAGGCCACCCACGACCTCGACTGGTCAGACGTGGTCAAAACCGCCCAGGTAAACTGGATAGGTAAAAGCGAAGGCGCGAATGTTCGGTTTGTAGTAGAGGGCCTGGGTGCCAAAGATGAGTTTGTTGAAGTATTCACGACGGCCCACGACACGATATTTGGCGCTACATTTATGGTACTTGCACCGGAGCACCCACTGGTAGCGCATTACGGACAGCTTGCAGATAACGCAGTGGACATAGAGGAATACATCGCGGGAGTCAATCGCAAGTCCGAACTTGAGCGTTTGGCAGATAAGACCAAATCCGGCGTACCTATCAAAGGTCTGTATGCGATAAATCCTCTAAATGGAGCAAAGATTCCTATCTGGACCGCTGACTATGTGCTTATGGGCTATGGAACTGGTGCCGTTATGGGTGTGCCAGGCGAAGACGAGCGAGATAATGAATTTGCGAAAAAGTTTGGCCTTCCCATTATCTATACAACAAAACAACAGGAATTTATCTCTTATACAGACGAGATTAAGCCAAATCGCAAAAAATACTTCTTGGCTAACTCTGGTGAATTTGATGGTATGGATTTTGAGGCCGGACGCCAGGCTATGCTCGATGCGCTCGTCGCGAAAGGAGTCGGTGAGGCGGTAACGCAGTATAAAATCCGTGACTGGTCGGTGAGTCGGCAGCGGTACTGGGGTGCGCCTATACCTATTGTGCATTGTCCCGTGGACGGCGTTGTGCTAGTGCCCGAAAGTGAGCTGCCGGTTGTGCTGCCCGAGCTGGAAGATTTTGCGCCAAGCGGTGATGGCCGCAGTGCGCTTGCCCGCGCCACCGAATGGCTCAACACATCGTGTCCCAAGTGCGGCGGCCCTGCCGAGCGCGAAACAGATACGCTTGACACCTACATTTGCAGTAGCTGGTATGAGCTGCGCTATTTTGACCCCGCAAATAGCAAGGCACCGTTTGACTCTACGGTGGCAAACAAATGGATGCCCATAGACTTTTACAACGGTGGCGACCACGCTACGGCACACCTCATATATGTGCGTTTTATTGCCCGCTTTTTCCATAAACTCGGCATGCTGGCCGACCCAGAACCGTTCAAACGCTTTCTGTTCAACGGTAAGGTTACGGCCAGTGACGGCACCATGTTTAGTAAAAGCAAAGGCAACGGTGTTGACCCGCTCGAAATTATTGCTCAGGGCTACGGTGCCGACGCGCTGCGTACCTATCTCATGTTTGCTGCGCCGCTTGACCTCTGGATACGCTGGGACCCACAGGGTGTGCCAGGAACCTACCGCTTTTTAAACCGCGTGTGGAATCTTGTGCAGGAGTTTTTAGAACAGACCCCTTCCCCTGTCATTCTGAGCGATAGTGAAGAATCTCCTGAAAAAACCAAAGAAGATCTTTCGACTCCTCCGGCAGCTGCCGGATCCGCTCAAGATGACAAAGCTTCTGGCACTGCCGTTCTTCGTGCAATTCATCCGGCTATCCAGAAAGTCACTGCCGACCTAGAGGCGCAGCACTACAACACTGCTATTGCCGCCATGATGGAAGTAACCAACACGTTGTACGCCCTGAAGGCCAAGGATGGCTTTGCCGACAACGCTGCATGGCAGTTTGCACTCGAAAGTCTAGTAGCCATGGTCGCCCCGTTCGCCCCGCATATTGCCGATGAGCTCTGGCATGACCTTGGGCAGACCGCGAGTGTGCAGCGGGATAGCTGGCCCGTACTAGACGAGCAGTATTTGGTAAAAGATACCGTTACGTTAGCCGTGCAGGTAAATGGTAAACTACGCGGCACCGTAGAGGTTGCGGCAAATGCCGATGAAGCCACTTCTGTAGAAACTGCCAAACGAGACGAAAAAGTCGCTGGCTACCTTGAGGACAAAGAAATCATAAAAACCATCTACGTCCCCAAAAAACTCATTAGTTTCGTAGTCACGTAACACATTTTGGAGCTGATGTCGAAGCCGAAGTGCTTACTTCGGAAACAAAACGAGCGATTCGCAACGCCCTCGTATCTATTGTACCTTCTCCCTGAAGCATGTTGTGCGTCGTATTAACCAGAAGTTGACGATCTGCAGGCATTTCAGGCATAGCGCTACGAGATGCCTCGTTCCAGTCATCTGTTATATGAACGGTGGCTAGTTTATCAACCGTAACTAGCGCCGAAATTATGTCCTCAAACCCAGTTGATAAGTCAGCGGTTTCGGTATATAAGTTCTCTGGAATTTTTGCTAATCGCATACGATCTTCGTGTGGTACTGATGGTGACAAGTCGCTCCACCAATACGTGGGTAGTTTTCCGCCAAATCTTGTGATTTTTTCTAGAAGTTTTCGGTGTGTTGCGACAGCTATAGGTGTCGGATATGAAGGGCTAATTGCTACAAGATTTGCAGAATCATATCTATCAGCTACCGCAATACCAGCGCTCATGCCCAGACAGTGGGTTATTACAGTAATCTTTTCAGCTTTGCTTCTAATTGAGGCCAAAGCTTGTTCAATCTGCATAACTGGTGGCATTACGATTAGCTCACCTGTCAACCTTTCCCGATATGCTCCATCGATAAATGTCGTATGATCAAACTCGGGTTCCAAATTCTTCGCAATTTCACGATAGGCCGGATTACTATGTGTGTTTGATCCCAGCCCCCCTATCACTATTAGTTGCTTCATATATTTACATAAAGTTTTAGAGCTGTATGGTTCATATTTCTTCAGGATAGCACTGCATAGATGAAATCTAATTCTTACCTCCCGGGTATAACATAGTTTCTGCAGGGACATCGCTGACCCCATATGTTTTGTCAGGCAAGGGAGGAATTACAAAAACCACGCCCTCTTTTTTTACCTTGAAGCGTTCAGGTGTCAAGTCAGGGTTATCAACAAATTGCGTGAGGGGTCCCTGGGTAATCGTTCCTCCTCCGTTGATATTTTCAGGGTTGTTCGAAACGCATATACTAACAATGTCAGTTGCCTGAATGGTGTATGACTTCGAGCTGGCAGCCTTGCGTTGCGCACTCAGTTTTAGAGCAATATCAACGCTAGTTTGTTGTAGGCCGGTATAGCCATCCAGATTTTTAATTCCTAGGTAGGACGTGAGAAGTTCGAGGCCTGCAGGTCTAATATCATGACTTAACTTACCAACTTCAAACATGTAACACTGTTTTGTGGTAGGTTCAGACTGAGACCGGCTACATGCTGTCGATACGCTTAAACAACCGAGTGCAAAAACAACGGCTGGAGTGATTCTTCTGGGAAGCTTATTATGGCCAAACATAGGAAATATTATAGCAAAAAAGTGCAATTCGTCAAACAATAGTACGAAGATAGTTTATTTCTATCTCTTGCCAAACTTGTCATTTGGCGAAATTTGGACTGGATGCACTGGCTCATCGCTCAAGGTTAGTTTGCGGTCGACCGGTTCGATCATGGAGCCGATGCTCACCGAGTAAGTTCCGGGGTTAACACAAAAACTAATAATATCTGCCAGTCGTACCCCGTCACCAACTGCTCGGGTGGTGCTCAGCCGCTCGTCAAGCTCTCTACCGGTTGTTGTAATCCCCCCATAACGCTGGATGACAAAACCTTTTTCAGTACCGTTTTGCGACCGATATATCATTGCCAGCGCGCGTTTTATGGCCATGGTACTATTTGTTGCTCTTGTCGGGTCAAATGCATCATTCGAATTGGCGCCGTCTATACTCATTCTCCAGCAGCCATCTGGATCTAACACTTGGTGATTATCTTGGGCGGTCGCTCCTGTCAACGAAAAAGAAGCTATTAACCCTAGACTAAGCATGATGCCACTGCGGTTGTGCCGGTTATTTAGATCTCTGAGTGAGTTACCGTGTTCTTGTGTGCGCAGGTGCGCGTGAATAACACGCTTTGCGGAGCTCGGTTTTTGGGCTATTCGTCCAGCTACTCTGAGGATTGCCACGGGTTTCCTTGGGGATATGAATGTAAATGAAGGGGTCTCGGCAGTTAGATATTGACTGGCTTCATTGGTTTGCGCGCTCATGCATTGTTTTTACATCAAATGTGCACATTTGTAAATAATAAGTCGTTGTTTTGGCCTTGTTGAACTATCCCCCTCTCAGCGCTATCCTGTAGGGTATGAATACAAACACTACGCCCAAGACAAAGGCGTGCATACCTCAGAAGAAACAATACAAAGTGACAAACTGGAAGGAATATAAC
>JBASZU010000030.1:0-4065 GCA_049661165.1 Saccharimonadales bacterium (SeqCode) | reverse complement strand
TGACATACGGCGGTGACAAACTCGGTGAATACTACGAGGCAATCATTGCCGATGAAGTGAATGTGAAAGAAGTAAAATACGTCAATGAAGTGAAACTGGCTGTTACTGTTGACAAAAATATAACACCTGAATTACAGCGTGAAGGTATGATGCGAGAGGTTATACGCGGTGTACAAAATGCTCGAAAACAAGCGGGGCTAAACGTTGACGACAGAATAGTACTGCAGCTGTCGACAGCAGACGATGAGCTTGCTACGGCCGTTGATGAACACGCACAAACCATACAGGCAGAAACTTTGGCTCAAACTTTTGCAAACCCCGGTTCGGACTCATATGCTGTGGTTGTTTCGATAGATAGCAGAGAGCTTACAATTGAGCTAAAAAAGACCCAGGGGCTTAAATGAAGAAACCGGTTATTGGTGTTACTCCTGCATTTGATGAGGGCATAAAATTACCTGCATCGAGGGCTAGTCTGTACTTACGCCGGGATTATACGCTTGCAATTGCTGCTTCGGGAGCAATACCTATTATCCTAGCGCCAGACATGAGCGCGGAAGAAGCGTTTGAACTTTGTGATGGTCTAGTAATCTCTGGAGGTGAAGATATCCCGGCGGAGGTGTATGGCGGCAATGAGCTTCATACGGCGACTGAACCTCAGGAGCGAGTTGCTTGGGAGCGTAGCCTCATTGATATGTTCAGCGTATCGGATAAGCCAATTTTAGGTGTTTGTTATGGCATGCAGCTGCTGGCAGTTCACTATGGGGGTGAGCTTTACCAGGATATTGCCCAAGAAGTTGGCGGTGCGGTTCGGCACGTGGGCGTTCAGCACGAAATTGACCTTTGTGCTGACTTTCTAGGTCTAATGCGTGGCAATAAGGCTACTGTTGCGTCACGGCACCATCAAGGAGTTGCCAAACTTCCGTTGCATTTTAAGCTTTGCGCAAAAGCCCATGACAGTGTGATTGAAGCTATGAGTTATGGGAATATATACGGCGTTCAGTGGCATCCAGAGTCTGATGACACGGGTTCACTCATCTATAAGGCATTTGCGGAGACTTGCCGAAACGCCTGAAGGCTTTACAAACAGGGGTGGGAGTGATAAACTTATGAGGAATAATAAATGTAAGGTTAGGTGAGAAGTATGAAAAAAGCAGTTATTGCTACCGGCGGCAAACAATATGTCGTAGCCGAAGGTCAAACACTTTCCATCGAGAGGCTCAAGACTGATGAAAAAAAAGTTAGCTTTGATGCGCTGCTCGTTGTTGACGGCGAAAAAATTACAGTGGGTGCTCCCCTCGTTCAGGGGGTGTCTGTTAAGGCTAGTATTATTGATGCTGAAGCCAGAGCTGAGAAGACCACAGCTATCCGTTATAAGGCGAAGAAACGGGTGCATAAAACACAAGGTCATCGTCAAGCTCAGACGAAAGTTACTATCGATAGCATCGTATAACTACGAACAGCGTTCCTCGACATAGCCCGCTTTTGGCGGGCTATTTGTATGGCGCCTGTGGATAACTTTGAGTCCCAAAATATATCATAGTAAATATGACAACGAATTTATCGTCAAGATATCAAGTAATACGTTGTTGTTTTAGCTACTTTAACAGATAGAATTAATAATCGTAGCAATAATAACTACATAAAATAGCTGTTATTAAACGAAAATTGGGTACATTTTTTTGCATACTTTTTTTCTATTTTTCTCTTGTCAGACCACTGCTCGGTAGGGCATACTTTTTGCCAGGACAAGCCAAAACCAAAAAACAGGCAAAATCCGAAACAAAGATTGGTCTCTCAAAAATCAAACCGAGAACCAACACAAACACCTTTCAAAACACATGTTCAAACTAAAACGTACAGCGCAGGCGTTTTTCGCTTACACCCTCTGGCTCTCAGCCAAGAGGGGTTTTGTCGTTTCTGTTCTGTCTGTACTCCTCCTCCCCCTGTTTTTCCTCACGCGCGGGGGCGTAGGCGTCCCACACGCCTATGCTGCCACCAGTGACAACCTGAACTTCCAGGCTCGTCTGGAAACGGCCGCTGGTGCCATTGCCCCTGATGGCTACTACAACATCGAGTTCAAGTTCTACGATGCCCTCAGTGGTGGTACTCTCCTCTGGACTGAAACCTACTACGACAGCAACGGCGGTACGGCTGGTAACGACAACCGTGTCCGAGTAGCCAATGGCTACGTCACGGTTAACCTTGGCTCCCAAACAGCTTTCCCCGGTACGATGCCCTGGGACCAACAGCTCTACCTCACCATGAACGTTGGTGGTACTACCCAAACCGCTACTCCTACCTGGGACGGAGAGATGTCCCCAAGACTCAAGCTCACCGCAGTACCCTATGCGTTTAATGCTAAGACGGCGGGGCAGATCGTCACTAGCTCTGGAGCTAACCTCGCCACTCTCAGCATTGCTGCTCCAACCAGCGGCAACCAAACCTTTACCATCCAAGACCAAGGAGCAGCCGGCACCTACAACCTCCTCACCGAGACCCAAATAAATGCTGGATTTATTCAAAACCAGTTTGGGGCAGCACAGACAACGTCAAACTTCTGGCTATCGGGAACGGGCAGGGCAGATACGGCGTTTCAAGCACCGCTCTTTGACAGCGGCACGGCGGCAGCGCTGGGGATTGGCACAACCAACGCCACATCGATTAGCATAGGAAAGTCGACCATTACTACAACTGTACAGGGGCCGTTCGTTACGAATGGCTCTCAGTTTACGAACAATGGCTCGACACTTTTGACCGGTTCGACACTGAGCGATTTTGCGGTCAGCGGTGCGATTGGTACTGCCGCCGCAACGGTGGATATTTATACGACGTTTGTCATACCGCAGACAACGGCGGGTCGGACGCTTAGCCTCCCAACGCCAACGACCGGTACGGCTGGTCGGCTTGCATATGTACTGAATACAGGCAGTACGGCATTTACTATGCACAGTGTGAGCATTCAGGCTGGCAAAGCGCAGACGTATATATATGATGGGAGTGCATGGACCGCAACGAACATTGATGGCGCGGGCAACGGCGCTACCTTCATAGGCACCATAGATAGTCAGACAAAGAGTGCTGACGGCGCAGTAATATCCGGTAACGGTGTATATCTACAAACGGCCGACGGTACGAATCCGGGGCTCGTCAGTACTGGTGTGCAAACATTTGCTGGCAATAAAACGTTTTCTGGTACCGTAACTGCCACAGCTGGCGGGAGTATCTATGGCGGTACGATTAGTCTTAATGCCAACAGTAACTTCGATACCAATATAAATACGGGAACCAGCACAGGAGCTGTAGCTATTGGAAATAGCGCAGCGGGTAATATTAGTGTTCAAAGTGGGGGTACTATAAGTGTCCTCGGCGCCACCAACATTAACACCACTGGCACTAGCACCACCACCATCGGCAGTGCTACTGCTGGTGCCGTCAACATCACCTCAAACGCTGCCAGCAGCTTCACGACCAACACCGGGGCATTAACCCTTACCAGTGCCGCTGCTGCCACCTGGGGCACGAACGCTGGTCTACTCACCCTGCAGGGAGCGGGGGGTGCCACAGTAACCAGCACGGCTGGTACAACATCGAGCAATACTACCATTTCCACTGGCAATGCCTCTGCTGGTGCCAGTGGCAACATAGTCGTAGATACCGGTACTGCTACGACAACAGCTGGCACGGTATCTATTGGTACCACTAACGCCAGTGGTGTCACCATTGGCCGTGCTGCTACCACTACTACCATCCAGGGCGATACTGTTGTTACGCTTAGCGCTACCACGGGTAGTACATTTGTTTGTCAGAACGGAAGCAGCCAGCTAGCTACGTGTACTAGTACGCCGCTGACCTCCACCACTGGCATCCAGAACCAAAATGCCAGTGCTCAAACGAGCGCTAACTTCTGGATAGACGGTACGGGTCGGGCAGATAGCTCTGTCCTCACCCCCCTCATAGACACCGCCACTGCTGTTGCCCTGAACATTGGGACGACCAATGCCACCAGCATCAACCTCAACCAAGACACTGTTCTTGCCGCTGGCCAATCCATCACCATCACCGGCG
>JBASZU010000029.1:0-15417 GCA_049661165.1 Saccharimonadales bacterium (SeqCode) | reverse complement strand
TTGCCAAAGTTCGCCCGGGCACCATTATGTTTGAAATGCAGGGTGTCAGCGAGGAAACTGCAAGAGAAGCTATGCGCCTCGCTGGCCACAAGCTGCCAGTCAAGACAAAATTTGTCGTGAAGGAGGGCGTGTAATGAAATACTTCGCATTTCATCAGGTTATAGGTTACAGGTTAGAGGTTAGAGCAACTCTAAACCAACTACAACCTACAACCTCTAACCTCTCACCTGTTCTGACCGAAGGGAGGAACGTATGAAAATAGCCGATATTCGTAAGCTTACTACGGCAGAATTGACCAAAGAAACCGTAAAGCTAAAAGATGAAATTGCCGAACTGCGTCGTCATATATACATGGGTGATAACCAAAACGTACGAGATGTACGTAACAAGCGCAAAGACCTTGCTCGTATGCTCACCGTTTTAAGCGAAAATTTAGTTAAGGAGGCCAAGTAATGGCGAAATCAATTACTGGTGTCGTCACGAGCAATAAGGCCGACAAGACCATTGTCGTCACTGTGCGAGAACGAAAAACGCACCCGTTGTACCGGAAGCAGTACACCACAACGACCAAGTTTATGGCGCACGACGAAAAGAACGAAGCAAATGTGGGTGACAAAGTCGTTATTGTCGAGACCCGACCAATCAGCAGACGAAAGAGTTTTACCCTCGGTAGTATTATCGAGAAAGCCGAAGTAAAGCATGTTGAAGCAGCCGTTGAAGTTCCAGGCGTTTCCGACAAAGCAGAGAAGGCTGGAGATAAATAGTATGGTACAGCAAGAAACACGGTTAGTTGTATGCGATAACAGCGGTGCAAAGGAGATTCTCTGCATCCGTGTGCTCGGTGGTACTCGGCGCCGCTATGCCAAGGTAGGCGATATTATTACCGCCACGGTAAAGCAGGCAAGCCCAACCGGGAACGTTAAGAAGAAGTCGGTGGTACGGGCGGTTGTTGTCCGTACGCAGAAAGAGCTGAAGCGCAAAGACGGCAGCACGATTAAGTTTGATGACAATGCGGCGGTGATTATCGGCGACGACAAAAACCCGAAAGGCACACGCATATTTGGCCCTGTGCCACGAGAACTTCGTGATATGGGCTACGCCAAAATTATCAGCTTGGCGCCGGAGGTACTGTAATGGAAAAGAAGATGTATAAGATCAGATTGAAAAAGGGTGACCTTGTGCAGGTACTAAGCGGAAAGTACAAGGGCAAGCAGGGCAAAGTTGTCCGCACGCACGCTACAGAAAACAAGGTTACTGTAGAAGGCGTGAATATTGTCAAGAAGCACCAGAAGCCAAACCAGGCCCACCCGCAAGGGGGCATCCTTGAAATAACCAAACCAATCGCCGTCGGTAAGGTCGGCATAGTTGACCCGACCACAAAGAAACCGACTCGTATTGGGTATAAGATGAACAAAGATGGGAGCAAGACTCGTATATATAAGTCGAGCGGCAAAGAAGTGAAGATAGAAACAGCCCCCAAAAAGGCTGAGACCAAGAAAGAAGCGAAGGTACTCTAATGGCAGAAGCGACTACAACTAAGAAAGCTCCAAAGACAGCTGCGCCATACGTAGCTCGTCTAAAGACTGAGTACAATAACCAGTATGCAGCAGAACTCATGAAGGAACTTGGGCTTACTAATGCACATCAGGTACCACGGCTTGAGAAAATCGTTGTCAACGTCGGACTTGGCAAGGCCAAGGAAGACAAAAAGACTATTGAAGCTGCCAAAAATACCCTCCGTAAAGTAACCGGCCAAGAACCAGTCGAGACTGTTGCAAAGAACTCAATTGCAGGCTTCAAACTTCGTGAAGGTAACATGATAGGCCTAAAACTGACGCTTCGTGGTGAACGCATGTATGAGTTTATGGATAGGCTCATTAACATTGTGCTGCCACGCCTGCGTGATTTCCACGGTGTAAGTAACAAGGCCTTCGATAAGCAAGGTAACTATAGCCTCGGTCTCACCGACCAAAGTGTGTTCCCGGAGCTTACTTTTGAAGAAACAACGACACCACACGGTATGCAAGCTGTTTTCGTCGTCAAGTGTGAGGATAAAGCGCACAGCAAGGCGTTACTACAGAAATTTGGTATGCCGTTTGAAAAGGAGAACAAATGAAAAACTTCGTTTTACATCAGGTTAGAGGTTCTAGGTTAGAGGTTGGAGTAGCCACAAGCAAACTACAACCTACCACCTCTTCACTCTCACCTGCGACTGAAAGGAGCTACTAATGGCCAGAAAATCGAACCTCGCGCGTGATAAAAAGCGCATCAAGATGATAGACAAATACGCTGCAAAGCGCAAAGAGCTAAAAGAGCTTGGTGATTTTGACGGTCTCGCAAAACTACCTCGCAACAGCTCTCCGACTCGCCGAAAAAATCGCTGTGTCGAAACAGGGCGGCCACACGCCTACATGAGGCAATTTGGCTTGAGTCGTCTGTCTTTTCGCGAGCATGCAAGCAAGGGTGAAATACCTGGTGTAACGAAAGCGAGCTGGTAATGGACGCTTCGCTTCAATTTTCATTTAGCAATTTTCAATTAACAAAGAATTATCGATTGGCCATTAACAATGTAACTACAAATCGCACATTGCCAATCGCCAATTCATCGCGAATTGCCCATAGCCAATCGCTAATTTTCTCGAAAGGAGGCAACGCATGAGTACAACTACTACCGATCCTATCTCCGACATGCTCACTCGTATCCGCAATGCCATCGCCGTTGGCAAAAACGAAGTTAGCTTGCCACATAGCAAAATCAAAGAAAATGTCGCCATTAGCCTGCGCAATAACGGCTTCTTACACGATGTTAGCACCGAAGACCTCACCGTTGGTAAGCGTTTGCACATTACCATCAACCTAGAAGGTGAAAACGCTAAGATTACTGAGATTAAGCGTCTTAGCAAACCGGGTCGTCGTTCTTACACGAACGCCCGCGAAGTTCCTCAGGTAAAACGCGGCCGCGGCGTGCTTATTATCAGCACAAGCAAAGGCTTGATGACTGGTGAAGAGGCTAAGAAACAAGGAGTTGGCGGAGAATTAATCTGCCAGGTATACTAGATATGAATACTTGGTTTTACGTCCTACTATCATTTGCGCTCGGTGCACAAGTTGGGCGGAGCTATCAGCAGTACCTAGATAAACGTAATAAACGAAAGGAGAGATAAGAGATAAGAGATAAGAGATAAGAGTGTTTACTCTTAACTCATAACTCATGACTCTTAACTCTAATTAATATGAGTCGAGTAGGAAAACTACCCATCCAAGTTCCAAGCGGTGTGACAATCACTGTCGACTCAGACGCTGTGAAGGTGTCTGGGGCCAAAGGGAATCTTGAAACACCTCAGCTAGAGGGAATTACTGTTAGTGTTGAGGACGGTGTCCTCACCGTATCCCGGGCAAACGATATGCCGAAGATTCGCGCTGCTCATGGCCTTATGCGCGCACTCATAAACAATATGGTGCAAGGCGTCAGCCAAGGCTTTAGCAAAAAGTTAGAGTTAAACGGTGTTGGCTACCGTGTTGCCATGCAAGGCACCGACCTCAAGCTCAACATTGGTTTTAGCCACGATGTTATATACAAAGTGCCGAGCGGCGTGCAGGTAGCCGTCGAACAAAACACCATGACGGTGAGCGGCATAAACAAACAGCAAGTTGGCCAAGTAGCCGCTGAAATCCGCGCCCTTAAGAAGCCAGAGCCCTACAAGGGCAAAGGTATTAAGTACGAAGGCGAACGTATTTTGCGCAAGTCGGGTAAGTCAGGAAAGGACAAATAACATGAGTAATCTATCTACCAAACTTGTCCAGCGTGCCCAACGCAAAAATCGCATACGTGCGACAGTGATTGGCACCACCGAACGGCCTCGACTGAGCATTCACATTAGCAATGCAAATGTAAGCGCACAAGTTATTGATGACAGCAAACACCACACGCTTGCTTCAGTGACTACCGCAAACAACAAGGCTGCCAAAGGCACCCTGACCGAAAAAGCTGTATGGGTTGGCAATGAAATTGCTCTTGCGGCTAAAAAGGCAAAGATATCCCAAGTAGTATTTGACAGGAGCGGCAAGCAGTACCATGGCCGCGTAAAAGCCCTCGCCGATGCGGCACGGGAGAAAGGACTAGAGTTTTAGCCATGAAAATCCTAAACACTAAACTCGAAATCCTAAACAAATTCAAAAGCTCGAATGTTTTAGATTTTAAAAATTTGAAGACTGAATATTGTTTAGCATTTAGAAATTCGAATTTCGGATTTACTCCTGAAAGGAACGCATAATGGCCGAAGAAGCAATACAACAAGCCGCAGTCGAACAAGCCGCGCAGGCAGGTCCACAATCTGCTCCACACCGTGGAGGCCAAGGGAACCGCGGCGGCCGTCGTGATGGTGGCCGACCGGCACGTAGCCGCAGCGAAGCACCCGAAGAAAAACAATTCGATGAACGCGTTGTGCACATTGACCGTGTTGCCCGCGTTGTGAAGGGTGGACGTCGCTTTCGTTTCCGAGCCCTCGTCGTTGTGGGTGACCGCAAAGGCAAGGTAGGGATTGGAAGCGCCAAGGGCGCAGATGTAACAGCTGCCGTGAGTAAGGCGAATGAAGTTGCTAAAAAGCACTTTACGCCAGTTGTGCTATATAAGGGAACCATTCCACATGAAGCCAACGGTAAGGTTGCCGGTGCGCGTATTTTAATTATGCCAGCCGCACCGGGTACCGGGCTTATTGCCGGTGGTGTTGTTCGCACCGTTCTTGAAGTTGCCGGTGTGAGCAATGCGCTTAGTAAATCACTTGGCAGTAGTAACAAAACGAACATCGCCTACGCAACCATTGCCGCTCTTGAAAGCCTTGAGCCAAGCAAGAACTGGGTAACCACCAAACACAAGGTACAAGTAGCAAGTAGCAAGCAGCAAGAAAAAAAAGTAGAATCCAAAGCTGTCATTCTGAGCGCTAGCGAAGAATCTTCTAAAAAAGAATCTGAAGTAAAAACTGCCCCTGTTAAAAAGACATCCGGGGTAAAAAAAGCCCCCACCGCAAAAAAACCTGTTGCGAAAAAGGAGTCTAAATAATGAAATATCATGAACTTACTTCGACGCCGAAAAAATCAGGCAAGCGTGTTGGTCGCGGTATTGCGGCTGGCCAGGGTAAAACGGCTGGTCGTGGTACTAAGGGACAAGGTGCACGTACTGGCTCGAGTAAGAAACCGGGTTTCGAGGGTGGCCAAAACCCACTTATGCAGCGTTTGCCAAAACTACGCGGTTTCCGTAGCTTTGCCGTAAAAGCAGAAAACATATACACAGACCAGCTTGCTGGTGTTGGTTCGAAGGTTGACAACGTTGTTTTAGCAGAAAAAGGCCTGGTCAGTAGCCCTTATGCAAAGGTTAAGTTACTGTTTCGCGGCGATGTAGCGAAAAAAGTGACCATCGAGCTCCAAAGCGTCAGTGCTAAAGCACTTGATGCAGTTCAGGCTGCGGGCGGTAGTTTCACTCTGGTACCCCGCTTAATGCGTCAGGCCAAGAAAAAAGATACCAACTAAATTGACTTGTTCTATACAAAAAAGCGGCAAATATGTCGCTTTTTTGTATTTCCCCGGTGATATATGTATACTAAATGAAGAATTTTATCAGATAAAGAGGGACTATACGTGAACTGGAAGATTATTGGGGCATCTTTTAAACAAGCGGATATGCGGAAGCGAATTTTCGGCGTTCTGGTTATTCTGTTTATTTTCCGAATCTTGGCGCATGTTCCTGTGCCATTAGCTGACCCTCAAACACTGAAGCAAGTTCTGACAAACTTGTTTACCACCCAAGATACACCGCAGTTCCTTAGCTTTATAAATGTTCTTAGTGGTGGTGCATTAGCAAATTTTTCTATTATGATTGCGGGTCTTGGGCCATACATCAACGCCAGTATCATCATGCAGCTACTAACAAAAGCCATTCCTAAGCTTGAAAATATGCGTAAAGATGGCGAATCAGGTCAAAAACGCATCAACCAATACACTCGGCTTTTAACGTTCCCGCTTGCTATCATACAAGCAATTGGTTCTATATATCTTGTCCGTCAGTATGCTCAGCAAGTCGGCGGCATAGGTGATATTACCGCAAATACCTCTATTTGGCAGTGGGTTCTTATGGTCGCTGCACTTACAGGTGGCTCTATGCTACTTATGTGGATGGGTGAACTGGTTACGGAAAAATCGGTGGGTAACGGCATATCGTTACTTATTACGGTGGGTATTGTTAGTGCTTTGCCCGGTACAATCAGTCAGATAGCCTCGAGCATTTATGACAAAACAAACAAGTGGGAAGTATTTGGACGGGAGCTACCTATCAATGCCCGAGCTTTCTGGTATGCGATTGCCATATTTGCTGTGGTCATTTTGGTGACGTGGATAGTTGTTATGCTTAACGAGGCCTCCCGGAGACTCACTGTGAATTATGCGAAGCGTGTTCAGGGAAATAGAGCCTACGGTGGTGTCACTACAACACTGCCAGTGAAGCTCATAACCGCGGGGGTCGTCCCGATTATCTTTGCCATAGCTTTTTTGAGCGTACCGAGCTTCGTTGGTCAGTTGATGACTTCAAGCGCAAACCAGAAATGGCAGGAGCTTGGACAGAACCTGGTGACGTGGTTCACAAACCCTACTGCTCAAACTTTTGCAGCCGGTGGGTGGCAGCCATATATCTACCCGGTGACGTACTTCTTCCTCGTGTTCCTATTTACATTTTTCTACACGAGCATTACGTTCAATAGCAAGGAAATAGCTGAAAACCTTCAAAAACAAGGAGGCTTCATTGAAGGCGTACGGTCTGGAGTTCGGACCGAGAAATACCTGGCAAAAACTGTGAACAAACTAACGCTTTTTGGTGCAATTTGTCTTGGGTTGTTGGCAATTATGCCTATTGTCGCGCAGATATTTGTACCCGAAAACATCGCCCTAGGCCTTGGCGGTACAAGTGTTTTGATTCTTGTGGCGGTTTCACTGGAAACGTTACGTGCAGTTGAGTCACGAGCCCTTATGATTACTTATGATCAATACAGCCGCGACGATTTCTTCTACGACTCCCTAGGCGGTGACGATCTAGCTGCTACCACGGGTGGCGCAAAAGTCCTCCGTTATGTCCCAAAACAGTTACGTCACTTACCGTCTAAGATTGCACGCAAAAATAAGAAGTAGAAAATACCAGAAACTCTTTACAGCCCGTCGTAAAAAATGCTATACTTGACTGACGTAGTAATCTATGGCAGGTACAAAAGAAGTAATCGAACTCACCGGAGTAATTATTGAGACCCTTCCCGGGACTCAATTTCGAGTAGAGCTTGAGAACGGCCACCAGATTATTGCACATGTTGCCGGAAAGATGCGGAAGCACTTTATCCGTATAGTACCTGGCGACGCGGTCACAGTAGAGCTGACGCCCTATGACCTGACCAAGGGTAGGATAACCTACCGCAAAGGCTGATAATTTACATACAGCACTTCGCGCGCATGATTGCGCACCGATCTCATGTGCTTCAAAGTACGCGTGCTTCGGTGCTCATCCCGCATCACGGATGGCACGAGTATGAAAAGGTTCAGCAGGTTGAACTTCTTTGAGATTGGTTCATCCGGACTGATCAGTCACTTGACAGATCGATGTACGGATCAATCTAAAAGAAGTTCACCAGTAGTATCAAATATAAGCAGTGTGTCGTGCACTCGGAAAAGGAGTACGATCCGTACATGAAAGTACGTGCAAGCGTTAAAAAGATCAGCCCCGACGACAAGATTGTTCGTCGCAAGGGTCGAATTTACGTTATCAACAAATTAAAGCCAAAGCATAAGCAGAGGCAGGGCTAGCCATGACAAGCATGGTAAATCACAAATCACAAATAACAAGTCTCAAACAAACGCAATTGGTTATTGGTGCTTGGAATTTGGAGCTTACAGCTCCTGAAAGGAGTCTGTAGATATGGCAGCACGAATATCAGGCGTGACCATACCTGCTGAAAAGCAAATATGGGTAGCGCTTACCTACGTTTACGGTATTGGACCTAAAACGGCAGAGGGCATACTATCGGAGGCGAAAATTGAGCCGACTGTTCGTGTCAAAGATTTGACAGATGCAGAAATTGGCCGGATTCAAGACTATATCAACGAACATCTGACTGTCGAGGGTGAACTCCAGCGTATCATTAGCGGTAATATCAAACGGCTGAAAGATATTGGAAGCTATCGGGGTCTCCGTCACAAGAGTAATCTTCCGTCACGGGGGCAGCGCACTAAAACCAATGCGCGAACTCGTCGCGGTAAAAAAGTAACTGTCGGTGGCACGGCTAAGAAAGTTGCAAGTAAGACATGATGCATTACTTCGTCTTTTCTAAGGGCAAAGGGCAAAGGGCAAAGGGCAAATTTAGCTCCGGCGAACTCAGCCCTCAGCCCTCAGCCCTCAGCCTTGTGACGACCGAAGGGAGGAACACATAATGGCAGATACACCTACTACAACCGTAGCCAAGAAAAAGAAAGCGAAGCGCAGTGTTTCGGCTGGCCAGCTCCACATTCAAGCTACATTTAACAATACTATCGTGACGCTGACGGATGCGACCGGGGGAGCACTTGCTGCTTCAAGCGCTGGTGCTTGCGGTTTTCGCGGCTCCAAAAAAGGTACGGCCTATGCAGCCCAAGTAGCCGCTGAAAAAGCAGGCAATCTTGCGAAGCAAGCTTACGGCCTATCCAAAGTTACCGTCTTTGTTAAGGGCGTTGGCTTGGGGCGCGATGCCGCTATTCGTGCGATGCAAACTGTTGGTATACAGATAGACAGTATTACTGATATCACAGGTATTCCGCACGGCGGCGTCCGACCGAAGAAAGCAAGGAGGGTCTAGGTCATGACTACGTCATTCCAATTACCCGATAACACGGCGCATGTCATAGTTAATAGCTTCATGTCACAGGCCAATCCTATGTTTCAGGTAACACGTCACATGGTAATCGCGACTGAAAGGAGCTTGTAATGGCACGAGATACTCAGTCCATCGTTAAGATGTCGCGCCGAGAGGGTTATGCCCTCCACCCGAAGGCACATAAAGCGCTAGCAAAGCGCACGAGCATGCCTGGTCAGGCTGCAAATGCGCGCATGCGTAATAAACCAAGCCAATACAGTTTGCAACTCCGAGAGAAACAAAAGGTCAAACGGCTCTATGGCTTACTTGAGAAGCAGTTTAGTAATCTTATGGCCGAAGCGGCTCGTACTCCTGGCCAGTCCGGCGCAACACTACTCCAGTATCTCGAAAGGCGGCTTGATAACGCCGTTTACCGTGCCGGTTTTGCATCATCACGCCGCGCCGCTCGTCAACTGGTGACACATGGACATTTTATGTATAATGGCCGGCGAGTTGACATCCCATCTATACGTGTCCGCGAAGGAGATGTTATTGAACTACGTGAGCACAGTAAATCTAGTGAGTACTTCAAGCGGCTCGATGATGTTAGCCCTGCTCCAAGCACTATTCCCACTTGGCAAAATGTTGACCGCAAGAAGGTAAAAGTGACAGTTACTGGCCTACCGGTGCGGGAAGATGCCGAACCTGAAATCAATGAACAACTAATCGTCGAGTACTACTCACGCTAAAGGAAGGACGTAATAACCTATGTCAAAAATGATTCATACGCCAGGACTTGTAGCCGTAGACGACCACAGCGCCACGAGTAGCACATTTGTCGTTGAGCCACTACAAGGTGGCTACGGTATGACACTTGGCAATAGCATTCGCCGCGTATTGCTTTCGAGCATCGGTGGTGCTGGCATAACAAGCTTTAAAATCGATGGTGTTACACACGAGTTTACAACCGTAAAAGGTGTTAAAGAAGATGTTGTGGCCATCATGCTTAATTTGAAACGACTGCGTTTTCGTGTATTTGGCGACGAGCCGCAAACAGTTCGCATTGTCAAAAAAGGCAAGGGCGTTGTTACCGGTAAAGACATCCAGACCAACGCCGACGTTGAAGTTGTTAACACGGACCAAGTTATTGCAACCATAGACGATGATAAAGCAAGTCTTGTGATAGACTTGGTCGTCGAGACTGGTCGCGGTTACCGAACAATCGAAGAGAGCACCGTAAAAAAGCAGAGCGATTTTGTTGCCCTTGACGCCATCTTTAGCCCAGTCGTACGGGTGCGCTATAAGGTAGATAAAACTCGTGTTGGTCAAGCCACTGACCTTGACAAGCTGAGTGTTACGGTCGACACAGATGGTACCATTACACCGCGTGATGCTTTCGAGGAAGCTGCAGCAATTTTGGTTAACCAATATTCGGCCTTGGCTGGTAAGACACGTGTCCAAGCACAAGATACTGCCACCGCACCAAGCGATAACGGCGATATTTCCGGAGACGATGGTTCTATGCTGAGCACCAGCATCGAAGATTTGAACCTAACCGCCCGCACCACCAATGCACTCGTGAACAACGACATCCATACCATTCAGGACTTGTTTGCCTTGAGTGACGCGGAGCTTCGTGACCTGAAAGGCTTTGGCAGCAAAGCTCTTGACGAAGTAAAAGATAAACTGGCGGAATTGGAGCTATAAGTCGCTATGCTCCAATTTTCAATTACCAATTTTCAATTACCAATGAATTACCAATTTTCAATTACCGATGAAGCTGCAAATGGCAAATGGCAAATGGCAAATGTATGGTCAATGGTCAGTGGTCAGTGGTCAATGGCAGCTCCGAAAGGAGATGCATAATGCACCGTCACGGATATAAAGGAACCAAATTTGGTCGTGAGCGTGACCAGCGAGAGGCTCTGGTAAAGAGCCTTGCAGAAGCGCTCATCATAAACGGCTCAATTGTTACCACGCTGCCAAAGGCGAAAACAGTCGTACCTTACGTCGAACGACTCATAACCAAAGCAAAGAAGGGCGATTTGCACAACCGCCGCCAGGTATTAGCCGCTTTGCAGACTGTCTCGACAGCGCACCGCTTGGTTGACGAAATCGCACCAAAACTCACCAGCCGCAACAGTGGTCACTTGCGCGTCGAACGCACCGATAGTCGACGCGGTGACAATGCTGAAATGGCACGCGTGAGCTTTGTTGATGACCTCAAGTCGGCACCAGTGGCAAGAGCTGCTACTAAAGCCCCGGTGAAACAACATCATGAACAAGATGAAGTGAAGTCCACCCCTGTCAAAAAGGCAGTCCCAAGTGGAACTCGAGTTGCCAAGGCAGCCGACAAGCACCTGAGTCACAAACCAGCCGTCCAGGTGAGAAAGAGCGGAGAAAGATAGTATGAATACATATTCTGCAAAACCAAGCGATGTTACCCGCAAGTGGTATGTCGTGGACGCATCTGAAACTACGCTCGGCCGTGTTGCGACGCAGGTTGCAACGCTGCTTACCGGCAAGGGTAAGCCAATGTTTACCAGTCATATTGACTGCGGCGACTTTGTGGTAGTAATTAACGCCGACAAGCTTCAGGTTACCGGTGCAAAAATGACCGACAAAATGTACTACAACCACAGTGGCTACCCTGGTGGTCTCCGTGAGCGACAGCTCAAAGACGTTGTTGAAAAAGACAGCACAGAAGTCATATTACAAGCTGTGCGCGGGATGCTTCCCGGCAACAAATTGCGCGACGGACGTCTCGCACGCCTAAAAATCTACGGCGGAGCCGAACACAATCACGCCGCACAAAAACCAGAAGTACTTAGCCTGAAAGGAGCAAAATAATGGCTGAAGCTAAAGCTACTACCAAAGGTCACTATTACTATGCTCTTGGTCGCCGCAAAAGCGCCACGGCGCGCGTGCGCCTCATGAATGGCAAGGGAAATGTAGTTATTAACGACAAGCCAGTGGCTGAGTACTTTGCCGAAAGCAAATTACTGCTCGGCGAAATCCAAAAGCCGTTTACGGCTCTTGAACTGCCACTTAAAGATTACGACGTTAGCGTTGTTGTGAGTGGTGGCGGACATGCTGGTCAGGCCGATGCAATCCGCCTTGGGATTGCAAAAGCTCTCGTTGAGAAGAACGAAGAGTACAAAGCGACTTTGCGCCGTGCAGAACTGCTCGGTCGCGACAGCCGTGAGCGCGAACGCAAGAAGTTTGGCCTCAAAGGCGCCCGCAAACAGCGCCAGTTCACCAAGCGTTAAAATCGTTGAGAGTTGCATAACTGCCATGCGTATGCCTTCTATGGATAGAGTGTACTGCAAACTTGTGCATCAGGACATGTCCTATAAAGGCGATTTTGATCCGGCGAGTTCAGTTACAAAAATCCTCGATCTCCCTGGAAAACCAGGTAGTCTGGCTGTAATAGTTCCTCCCTGGCATGCAAATAAAAAAATCCTGGAAAGAAGGGCCTATTACGAGCAAAGACGAAATGGCAACGCTGTACTAGCATTTCTCATAGATGATAACGTGTTATCATCGAACGTGGATAGAACTTTGGCGTCAATGGCGGTTATCGCTTCATTCATTGCAAAAAAAGTACAAGACAGAAAACCGAAAAAGTTTCATGCTATTGCAACCAGTCTTGGTTCAGTCCCTCTTCTGCAGGCAGTTGGAGAACATGACCTTCAGCCAGATACTTTGAACCTAGTTGTACCAGGAGGAAGTCTTGCCAAATCATTATGGACAGGATATCGGACACAAGCACTCCGCGCCCAGTTTGAAGCACAAGGTATCACATTGCCAGATCTTGAAAATAGCTGGCGTGTCTTGTCCCCAACATTTCAAGCAGCACGGGTTCATGGAGCCAACGTACAGATAACGGTTTCAAGTGCCGATGAAATTATTCTGCCCGGTACAGCGCACGAACTTGCAACATCTTTTAAGAATGCTGGTAACAACGTGACTCTCAGGAGTCTTCCTGGTTTAGGACACTACGGCTCAATAGTTGTTGATGCCTTACAGCATTGGCGATAATGCTGCCAAAGCTTTGGGTGAGCATGAACACAATAAGAAGTTTGGCCTCAAAGGCGCCCGCAAACAGCGCCAGTTCACCAAGCGCTAAAATTCGAAATTTCGGCATCAAACTCCCGGCTCCGGTCGGGAGTTTTGGTATACTTACTCCATGTCCAGCCAAAGTCATTGGGATAATATGTATTCTCGCCCACTTGAAAACATACCGTGGGAGATTGCCAGACCGCCGGAAGATCTTGAAGCCTATCTAGGGCAACACAATAACAGAGGCAGCGCACTTGACATAGGTTGTGGCACGGGAAATTATACATTGTATCTTGCTACCAAAGGCTTTCGGCCCGTTGTAGGTGTTGACTTCTCTGAAAAAGCTATCGGTCTTGCGAAGCAGCGCGTCGGGGATGGCGCTGGCATTATATTTATACAGGGAGATGTGCTCGAGCTAGAGAATATTGTAGGCGCCGCTAAGTTCGACTTCATTTTAGACTACAGCATACTGCACCATATAATTGACCAGAATGTGAAGCAGTACACCGAACAGTGTAAGAAGGTACTGAAACCAAATGGGGTAATATTACTTGTCTGTTACACAGATGTGAACGAATTTGCCCAAGGTGATACTGGCATGGGAAAATATGGCAACGATATGTATTTCAGGTCGGCCGAGGATATACGTCAACTATATAGTGGCTTTAAAGAAGTGTCCTATGCAAAATCAATGCTCGGAAAACGCGGCCAGCATGAAGCGCATAGTTTTGTGTGGCAATTGGAGCAAAAGACATGAAAATGAAGTACTTTATCATCTTGGCCGTAATGATTGTTTTCTTGGTGGCACTCGGCGCGTATCTTAATCGGTCATTTATAAAGGGTGAGGTGATGCGGGTGCAGGCGCAGCTTCAGCCAGAGGTTACGGTCCAATTCCCAAATATTGACGCAACGGGGTTTAACGACACGCAGCTGAAGCTGCTTGCTCAACTCAAGGCGGAGTACCAAAAGAAACCAGTTAGTTTCGACACGAATGTTATGAAGTATACGGCAGGTGTCAAAGAACCGTGGTGCGCAGATTTTGTCAGCTGGCATATGAAAGCTCTTGGGCAACCCCTGGTGAATCCAAACAGCGGTGGGTGGCGGATCCCGGGTGTATATACGCTGCGCGAGTATTATCTGGCAGAAAAACGCTGGCAGCCAGCGGGAACGTATGTGCCGAAGTTCGGAGATGTCGCCATATACGCACATAGTCCTGCGCAGTCACACACCAACTTTGTTTTGAGCGTAGACACAAAGTATCAAACCATGGTTACGGTCGGTGGCAATGAAGAAGGACGCGTCCGTATAAAGACAAAATCGTATTTTCCGCCACATGAAGACCTGTCCGGCTTTGGAATTCTAAAATAAAGTGCTTGCAAACACAAAATAATAATGTAATATATCTTTTATGGTTACAGCACAAACCAATTCGTATTGGTATACCGACACTTCCGTGGCGGTCTGTTCTGTGCGCTGAAACACATTTGAACCCATAAAGTAGACCGCCACCAAGGCGGTTTTTTATAATGTAAAGGAGAAAATAATGGCAAAAAAAATAGTAATAGTAGGCTCTCAGCACGGTAATGAACCACTGGGTGAGCTACTAAAAGAACATATGAAAAGTTATGACATCATTCCTGGGGTACATTTCATTACTGCTAACCCACGTGCAATACAAGCAGGGAAGCGCTATATAGAAACAGATATGAACAGGAGTTTTGATCGACTTGATACCTACGAAGGACGTCGCGCATCGGCACTTCGGAGATTACTTTGGCTGTATAAAGCCAGACTTAGTACTCGATATGCACACTACTAACTGCGTACAGCCGCCAAGCTTAATTGCGTATAACTTAAATGGTGAGGTGGGTAAATTTGTCACTGCTACGAGTTTTGAAAAAGTAGTTGTTATGCCTCAGCCAATTGCTCAAGGTTCATTGATAGGTGCAATGGCGCAAGCTGTGTCAATAGAGGTCAGCAATCATGACCTTAACGAAGAGCTGCTCGGGGAACTCCACGCAGATATAGCACGTTATAGTTGCGGAAGCTCGCTGTCACATGCACGAACACTCTATTATGTCACCGGTAAACTATACAAAGACGAAGTGAGTGATGAACAGCAGGTTCGTATGCAGAATTTTGTACCACTGCCCGATGGCACTATACCCGTACTAGTGGGCGAGAACAGCTACAAGCAACAGACAGACTATTTAGGGTTCAAAGCAATACTGGCTGAACAAAGCTAAAATAAGGAAAAGATAGTATGCACATGAAACAGAGCATTAATAAACTTGTAGATCCACACCAAAATCTAAACAATAACTCTCGCAAAGGAGAAGCGGTATGAGCGTAGGAGATGTGCTTAGGCCGCCTGTCAACCTCCCCTTTTAGCGAACACCCTGTCTCTCTTGTTGAGACTGGCAGCGTAAGCTGCCGGGCTCATCTTTAATGCGCTGTGGATACGCTTATGGTTGTAATAGTAGATGTGCAGGGCAAT
>JBASZU010000028.1:0-8017 GCA_049661165.1 Saccharimonadales bacterium (SeqCode) | reverse complement strand
GTACCGAGTAGCCCAGTCACGATAGCAAGGTTTGGGGTAAGTTCCCTCATTTCACAAAATGCAATGACTTGATTAAGGGCACCCTCAAGCTCACGAATATTTGTTTGAAATTGAGTTGCCAAAAACTCAACAACATCAGTCGGTAGCGACATGCGTTTATCATCAGCCTTCGACTGAATAATGGCACAGCGTGTTTCAAAGTCTGGGTTCTGCATGTCGATACTCATACCCCACACGAAACGGCTACGCAGGCGGTCTTCTAGGGTTGGTATGTCGCGAGGAGGTTTATCGCTGCTGATAATCATCTGTTTGTTTGCCTGGTGGAGGGCATTAAATGTATGAAAGAACTCCTCCTGAATTTTTTCCTTGCCCGCAAAGAACTGGACGTCGTCGACTATCAGCACATCTGCATTTCGATAAAAGTCGGCAAAGTCGGTATTTTTTTTAAAACGAAGCGCATCGACAAACTCCTGAACAAACTGCTCACTCGATATATACACAACTCGTGCGCTCTTTTTATGCGACAAAATTGCATTACCAACGGCCTGTATGAGGTGTGTTTTGCCTATACCAACGCCGCCATACAAAAACAATGGATTATATTTTGTACCTGGTTCGGCGGAGACTGCTTGGCATGCGGCGTATGCGAGCTCGTTGCCAGCCCCAACCACAAAGTTCTCAAATGTATAGCGCGTGTTTAGACCTTGTCGATAGGTGTGGGTAAGGGAGCTTGCCTCACGTCTACTGTGACGCGCAAGACCACTTGTAGGCTCTTGGGGTTCGCTCTGCGCCGCTAACTCAAAGCTATCTGTCTGTTTGCGAGTCTGAGAAGCTTGAATCTTGAACTCAACGGTACGAACAGAGTAACCGTTCTTGGCTATGGCATCATGGATGAGCTGGCCGTATTTTTTTTCCAACTGATTTTTTATGAATACATTGGGCACACCAATAACGATATGCGAATCGGATTGCTCAATAAGATGCGTGTTTTTAAACCATGTCACATAGCTAGCTCGCGACAAGCTTATCTCAATATCACCGAGAACGGTTTGCCATAATCTTTCCTCTTGAGCAACACTCATGACTAACAACAACCCTCCAAATCTGTGCATAACTATAGCGCAGAAGAGTAGATGTTTTCCACAATATTTTCTACAACTATTTTGACAAACAAAAAAACCAAACCAAGGGAGAGTTTTATCCACAGGGCAACACCCTCCCTGATAAGCTGTGGATAACACTAGTAAAAAGGGGATAACTTTGCTATACTATGCCCCGAATAGCAAGCGGAATACTGCTACGGCAACCACACAAGGCACCGTATGCTATACTGTATTGTAAGAAAACGAAGGAACTAACTATGCCGAAAAGAACGTACCAACCAAAGAAACGCCACCAAGCAAAAGAGCACGGCTTTTTGAAGCGTATGGCTACCAAGGCGGGACGCAGTGTGCTGCAGCGTCGCCGCATCAAAGGTCGCGTCCGGCTGACACACTAAACAGCGCGGACAGGAGGGCTTGTCAAGTGTTGGCACGAAACCACCGCTTTCACGGTAGCCGTGATATTCAGAGGCTGTATCGTAGTATTCGGCCGATACGGACGAAATCATTTGGTGTGCATCTGCGCTCTGAGCCACGAGCACCGTACCGTGTCGTCATCATTGTGAGCCGTAAGGTACACAAATCGGCGGTGGTACGCAACCGAATACGGAGGAGGCTGTATGAATTAATCAGAACGCAGCACACGGAACGCCTCAGCGGAAAAGCATTGGCAATCACCGTATACACCACATCGCTCGCAACTGATCCTGCCGATGAGGTGCGGAGAGAGCTGCGCTCACTGTTGTCAAAAGCACTTGAGCTACACCACCCCAAGGAAAGTCATGGTATAGTGGAAAGAGAAGGGAAGTAGATGTTTAACGACTTTATTGTCCAGCCGATATTTAATTTGCTCGTACTCATATACGCGCTCATACCAGGTCATAATTTTGGTCTGGCAATTATTCTTTTCACCGTTGTTATACGGCTATTAATGTGGCCGCTTGTGAAAAAGCAGTTGCGCCAGACCAAGATAACTCGCGCCCTCCAACCGGAGTTAAAGCGGATAAAAAAAGAAGCAAAAGGCGACCGGCAAAAAGAGGGTCAAATGATGATGGAGCTATACAAAGAGCGCGGCGTCAATCCGCTGGGCATGTTTCCAACACTCATTGTCCAGATGGTTGTGCTTATCGGGCTTTATATCGGGCTGGTGAAGGTTATCAAAGACCCAAACCAACTCGTAAACTTCGCCTATGTACCTCTTCAGCACTTGCCTTGGATGCAGCATCTTGCCGAAAACATCAAGGCATTTGATAATTCGCTCTTTGGCGTGATTGACCTGTCGAGGGCAGCGGTTACGCCAAAAGCAACCTACCTACCGGCACTTATCCTTGTTATCTTGAGTGCCGGTATCCAGTTTTTGACCAGCCGACAACTAATGCCAAGGGACAAAGATGCCCGCAAACTGCGCCATATTCTTAAGGCCGCTGGAGACGGACAGCCAGCCGACCAGTCAGAGGTTAATGCCGCGGTGGGTCGAAGCATGCAATATTTTATTCCAATTATGGTATTTGTTTTTACCATTAACCTTGCCGCGGCCCTCAGTCTGTATTGGTTTACTGGTGGTGTTGTTGCATATCTACAACAACGCGCAGCACTGAAAGACGATGCCGAAGAGCTCGTCGAGGCTGCCGAGATAGACACGCCACTTCGAACCGAGCGAGGCAGCAAGATTTCCATTTCCTCTATTCCCGAAGCAGATATCGTGAAGACCACCTCAAAACAAATACGTGCAAAATCCTCCAAAAAAGCTAAGAAGAAACGGAGGTAATACTATGAATGAAGATGTCGAAGCGGCGATCCAATACGCCAAAAAGTACCTGGAGGATTTGCTGTCTTTTTTCGGACTCAACACCGATGTGTATGCTACGACCGAAGACAACGAAGTAATTGAGCTGAATATCCCCTCAACACACCTAAATGGTTTCCTCATAGGGCAGCATGGTGAGACAATGCGCTCGCTCCAGTTTATTGTGAGTAGTGCGCTGAAAAATCAGAACTACACCGTATCCCGTGTAAACGTCGATGTTGCTGATTACAAAAAACAGCGCTCAGACCGGCTGGCTGAGACCGCCGAAGAGTGGGTCCGGAAGGTCATAGAGTCAGGCGAACCATATGAGGTGAAACCGATGAATGCGGCCGATCGACGCACCGTTCATAAGGTAGCAGCAGACGCAGGACTCGTCAGCGATTCTGTCGGCGAGGGTCGCGACCGTCATATCGTTTTAAGGCCTGCAGATAAATAGATGCCGGCAAATGGAGCCGTCCCACTCAAGATAGTACTCCTGGGCGGCGGCACGGGTAGTTTTGAGCTACTGCTTGGCCTGAAAGAACTAACGCCAGATATTACGGCAGTCGTAAATATGTGCGACGACGGGGGCTCTACCGGACGACTCCGTGCAGAGTATGGCGTTTTGCCGCCCGGAGACGTTCGGCAGTGTCTTGTTGCTCTCGGCCGCGACCAAGAACAAGCGGATCTATTTTCATACCGATTTGACAAAGGAAGTTTAGCCGGCCACGCGGCGGGGAACCTTATATTGGCTGCGCTTGAAATTGAACATAACAGTTTTGCTGTAGCCGTCGAGATAGCCAGTCACATGCTGGCAGTGACCGGCCGTGTTGTGCCGGTGAGTCTTGAGGACCACGGACTGGTTATGCAGGACGGCACTAAGACGATACGCGGACAAGAGGCAGTGCGTCTGCATACGACGAGTAACAGGGATGTAGTGGTCAAGCTTGAGCCGGTTGCGCGGCTCAATCCGCTTGCCGCTCGGGCTATACACGATGCCGATATTGTCGTGATTGCACCAGGTGGACTGTACTGGACACTGCTGCCAATGTGCGCAGTACGGGGAGTTTCTGAGGCGCTTCAGACAACAACCGCAACTGTTTTCTGTGTTGCTAATCTCATGAATCGGCCAGAACAGCACCAAGATTGGCATGTTGTCGACTATATACGTGAATTCGAGCGCTATATCGGGGAGGGAACTATCGATACGGTTTTGTACAACACCCAGCCCATGTCATCAGAGCTGCTCGCGAACTATGCTATGGCTCATGAGGAGCCGGTAGCGACGAACATGGCACGCTTTTCCGAGCTGCAGACCAGTGCAATTGGCGCCGAACTTATTGCCGACGCGCCTGCCCGCCAGGATGCCGCCGACCACGCCATTCGCCGAACGCTTATTCGTCACGACGGCCGCAAGGTCGCCAAAGAGATTATTCGCCTATACCATAAAGCAAAAGCAAAACGCGCCAAGTAGTTGCACATACTGCAAATAAGTGTATAATCTGCAGCAATTGGATAACGAGGCGGAGCATGAAGCGCATCTATTGGTTGTTGTCTTTAGTACTGGCTGCGGCGGGCATCGCTGTTGTGTCCGTAAGCGCCTTAACGGCAGATATGACAAACTGGCTTGGAGCCGAAGCCGTGAGCGTGGAGAAAACAGCAGATCTTGCGGCCAGCGACCTGACGGCGGCAAAAGCAGTTAACTCTTTAGGGATAGATTGCATACCTATGACGTTCCCAGTAGGGGTAACAAACGCAGGGGCACTTGTTTCTGGCTGCGGCTTCTCGACCGCTCTCGGGACGGTGGCAAAGGACTATTTGGTACAGGGCCCAAACGGCACGCTTCGCCTAGATACGACATACAGCGGCACACTGAGAGCGACCCCAGTTGGGGCAAGTTATTTCCTGACCGGAAAAATGCCGGCCAGTTGGTCTTTCGGTGAAATGCTGCGCATTGGCAGCCGTGCGACATTGCCCACAAACCCCACGTATCTGGATGGGCAAAGAAGTTACCAGTACACCATCCCAGTAGATGTAACGCTATCGGCGGACACCCAGGACGGCGGAAAACCGTTTGCGTTCGTGCCGGAGTCACACGCCTTTTCCCGAAACGGCAAGTGGATGGTGGCAATGCTCGTTGGGGGTGGGATTATTCGCTATGACACAAACAACTGGACATATAAAGTCATCGCCTGGGACAAAGACACCTCTCGTGCGGCACTCGACAACGGTAATAATCTCGCCATTAGTGACGATGGTCGTTTTATCGCTCACAATCCCGAAGTCGTAATCTCCGGGGTGAAAACACCGATGCTCAAGGTATATGATGCGCGTACTTGTCGCGGCCAATATGCGTATATGACGGACCCCAGTAAAGGGCAGCCCTGCGAGTTTCGAGATATATGGAATGGTACGTTTCGTAACCAAGCCTCAGGCCGGGCACTAAAAACAGTGCTCCCAGGCGTGGAGTTTCCGCGTCATCTGCGGTTTGACAGCGAAAACGCCGTGATATTCGACAGCATCTATAATAGGGTATCGACGACAAGCTTCTCTGTTGACCGCTACCGCGCAAGTACTATTGCGGCAGATCCTGCACCCATCAGCCTGCTTGGTATGGGTGACTCATATATCTCTGGTGAGGGTGCCTACTACTACCGCCCGGGTACCGACACAAAAATCAATGGCTGCCACACGTCATGGCTATCGTACCCATATATGCGCGGCGCGCCACTGTGGCCAGTGGTAAAGTCGGTTGCATGCTCTGGCGCCACCATGTATGACATAGACGCTGGGATTCACAATGAAGAGGAGAGGGAAAAAACCAGAGGCGCATATACAGGGCAGGTAAAAACCGAAGAAAAGTGGGGCGAGAGAAGTACTGGCGATCAGGATAAAATAATTACCCAGTTCATCCCAGGCTACGCCAATCAAGCTATCTTCAGCGATATGTACAAACCACGCAAAGTACTTCTCTCTATTGGTGGCAACGACATTCACTTTGCCGATATTTTGAAAAGCTGCGTTAGTCCCACGAGTGCCGAAACGTGCTACCAGTACTACGAAGATCGCTACGAACTTATGCAAAGTATCGTGAACCAGTACGACAATTTGGTCAAAACGTATAAATTAGTTGCCGGCTCTAGCCAGGGGACGGTATACGTTGTTGGCTACCCACAAATTGCGGTGGTTCCGACAAGCGGCCAGCGCTGTACGCGCAATGTGCAGTTAAGTGAGCCAGAAATACGTTTCAGCAATTTGCTCATTACCTATTTAAACGATGTTATAGAGCGCGCAACCAAAGAGGCTGGGGTCGTCTACGTAGACATAGAAAGTGCCCTTAGTGGGTCAAGGTTATGTGAGACCGAGTGGAGCAAAACCGCCGTGAACGGTATAACTATAGGCGAACGGTCGCTTGTTGCATCAGAGAGTTATCATCCAAATGCACTCGGGCATAAACTCATAGGCCAGACAGTTGTGGCAAAAACAGACAATTTTACCATCAAACCGGCAACCCCGAGGCTGCTCGGCAAGCCTACCATTCTTTCGACTGACGCGCTGTTGCAAAATACTCCAAAGATGAAAAGGGACGCCTACGAAGACATCCAGTGGCGCGGCAGGGAGGGCTTCCCGCCACCCTTGCTGCAGCGGGGAAGCAAGTTCCAGCTTAACAGAGACCAAGTGGATTTTCAGCAAGGTTCGGGCTACTACGTGGTGCTTCGGTCTCGCCCCGTACTGCTTTACGAAGGATATTTTGAGGTGGGGCAGCCTGCTCCGATAATAGAGATTCCCGCAGATACTGTGCCAGGATACCACACGGTGCACGTGTATGGTACTGGCGCAAGTGGGCGTAAAACTGACATCCGGCAGCTCGTCTATGTCACGGCGAACAGTGAGGACTATAATGGTGACAATACGCCAAATGCAGCAAACTCGTGTCTAATTGTTTCTCAAAGCGGGGTAGATGAAGACAGTGATGGGGTCGACGATGCCTGTGACGGTGGCTATTCCGACGAAAGCGTACTCCCGGAAGGTGTGGGCGATATTGTGCAAGAGCCAGCATTTGATGAGCCCATTACCGAGCCGAGTGTACTGACTCAAGCAAGTCTGCTCATTGCGCTGCCGCCAGTGCCAACCCCACCAAGCGAAGAGCAAACCGTGAGCACACCGCCAGCAGCTCAAACTGACGTACTATCCAGCACGACGCTACCACCAAGCGCGCCGCACACTCCCACGCAGGTAGCAGCCTCATTTGCGGGTACGGGTACAGTTCCAATCGGTGGATTGTACGCCCCTGTCTTTGACGAAAACACAGCCGTTTTGGGCGCTGCCGAAATCAATCCCATTCCATTGTCAGCAAAAAAGGCAGACACTATAAAACAGGTGCGAAGTGCGGACCTGGAAAGGAATAGGGGCAGGAGCGGCGTTCGTTTCTTATGGCTCACTCTACCGGTGGTAGTCATAGCGATAGCTTGGCGCCGCAAGCAAAACCGGACATAACCTGCTATTATAAAACTTATGGTTAACAGGCATAGCCAGACCGGGTTTGCACACATTGTGTTGCTAGTTACTGTGGCAGTGGTGCTGGCGGTCGCTGCGACGCTATTCACACGTAATGCGTTAGCAGTACGCCGCGAGGCCTCGCTGTACGCTCAAGCAGATGCGCAGGTGCAAAAATATATTGGCGATATTAGTAAAAAATTCCCCGGTAAGGTAACTTCAAGCCGCGGCTGTAGCTACACTCACGAGAAGTATAGTAAGGGACAGCTTGGCTGTGGAGTTGACGCCTCGTATGAAAAGAAAATAGTTGACGAAAATGAGGAGCGACTAATCTTAGATTATGCAGGTAGCATAGCAAAAGAGCTCCCTTGGGAGTATAAATATGACAATGTTAGACTAAACCCAAGAACGCCCCCTGATAATTACATTAGCGTAAAGGTATTCAATTTTAAGACATTAGTCTGTGGCATTACTTATAAATATCAATTAGATAAACAGGGAAAGAAAGCTTCTGGGACAGGATACTCAACCATATTGGTAGTCGTGGCCGATTGCAGCGGCACGGCACGCGCAGAGCACTACCCAATAGGCGGGTAGTTTTAACTCTGCAAAGCTTTTTCGTAAACAGCTAGGG
>JBASZU010000027.1:0-10188 GCA_049661165.1 Saccharimonadales bacterium (SeqCode) | reverse complement strand
GAAGTAGCCGTGCCGGTCGGTAGTAGCTTACTTGCTAAAGTATTTGGCGTGTCTAGCGCCACTATCCGTGCCGAAATGGCTGAGCTTGAAGCTCTTGGCTTTATACGTCAGCCACATACTAGTGCTGGGCGCATACCGACCGACAAAGGCTACCGTTTTTACGTAAATAACATTGCCGAAGCAGACGAAAAACAGCCGGAACGCGGTGCGGAACGTGCCCTTGCGGCACGGCTCGAAGGAGGCGGCTTGCCCGAACGTGCCATTCGTAACGCCGTGGATACGTTGGTGGAACTGACTCATAACCTTGGCCTTGCTACCATTGGCAACCAACTATATATTTCCGGCCTGAGCAACCTGTTTGGCCAGCCCGAGTTTCACGGCGGAGCCCAGGTACAACAGGTAGCGCGTTTACTTGATAACCTCGAACCGTGGCTCCGTGAAGCCGCACCAAACCAGCCGCTCAGTGTCTACATTGGTGCCGAAAACCCTATTGGCCGCAGTGCCGATGTGAGCCTCATTATAAGCCGCTTCCGCAGTCCCTTTAGCGACCACAGCTACATAGGCACGCTTGGTCCCACTCGCCAAAGCTACCGCGATGTTATGTCCCTTGTTGCCCACGCCGGGAGAACGCTAGAGGAAGTATTATGACGAGTACGGTTTCCACAATTTTTGGTACGAAAGAACAAAAGATGCAACAAGAACTAACGGCAGCTGCGTCTAGGTCGACTATAGAATTCTGGATCGAAGGTATTGTGTCAGGCATAGTTATGGCAGGCATAATTTACATAGCCCTACGTTTTGGTTTTCGGGTTCAAGATGACGTGACAACAGCTGGAGTATGGATTGGATCAATCGGGGCAAGTATACAGACGGTTTCACTCGGATATATCAACAGAAAAGGTGCGCGACGGAAGTTGCACAGGGGAAGATGATGAGCAAAAAAAAGCAAGACATAGACTTCGCACAGTTAGCCGAGCGGTTGGCGGCTGAAAATGCCCAACTAACTGAGGCGCTACAGCGTGAACGAGCAGACGCCACCAACATCCGCCGCCGCCACGACGAACAGATTGCTTCGCTTCGTTCAACAGTGAAGGCAAGTGTGGTGAAAGACCTGCTGCCTATTATCGACAATTTTGAGCGCGCCTTGAAGCATGTTCCGAAAGAGCTTGAAGGAAATGAATACGTTAAAGGTATAGAGGGTATCGTCAGGCAGTTCGAGAAAACCCTAGCCGATATAGGCGTCGAGCGTATCAAAACCGTGGGTGAGCCGTTTGATCCACATCTCCACGAAGCGGTCAGTATGGAAGAGGGCGACGGCAAGCAGGAAGTGGTGAGTGAGGAACTCCAAAGCGGTTACCGCCTGGGCGACGACATCATCCGCCATGCCATGGTCCGCGTGAAAGGGTAGCTTATTTGCGGGAGCATCTAACATTTCGGCCAGACACTCCCCTGCGAGCGGCCATCATATCAGATGCTTTTGCCACGCTGTCTATGGGTAGCGATATGGAAAGTTTGTTTGGGAATCCTAACTATCCTCAGCAAGTTGCGGAACGAATTGGCTGGGATATGCAATCGGGGCAAGTTTCTCCAACAACGGTTTCGAGAGTTGTGCTTGGCCTTGCCGGTGAGATTATCGCCCTAACTCAAAGACATAGGTATCCTTCGACAAAACTCATGAAGCTTACCGCTGAATTGGCACTCTTGACAGGTGAGTGCTAATTTGTATACAATGGAGCTACTTAGCACTCTATAGGTATAACTGCTAACGAAAGGCATTGCTATGGAAAAAAGAATTACCAAACATAAAGAGGTTGCGTCGCGGATATTTCAGTATAGATATAAACGACACCCAAAGAATATTGAATTTAATAACTTGATAAAATTTCTGGTGGTAGGTGGCATGAAAGAGTCTGACGCGATTGATTATGTTAATGAATTAGAATTCGGAAAGGCATAAAGGTAGAATTATGAGCAAAATTATCGGTATCGACCTTGGTACAACCAACAGCGCCATGGCCGTCATGCAGTCTGGCAAGCCAGAAATCATTACCAACAGCGAGGGCAACCGCACCACGCCATCGGTAGTGGCTGTCAACAAAAAGGGCGAACGGCTCGTTGGCCAGGTGGCACGCCGCCAGCAGGTCACCAACCCCAAAGACACCATTTACGAAGTAAAACGCCTCATTGGCCGGAATTTCAACGACAAAGAAGTCCAGCGCGACCTGAAACTTATGGGCTACGAAATCGTTAAAAGCGGCAATAGCACCAAGGTAAAGATGGCCGGCAAAGAGTACAGCCCAGAGGAAGTAAGCGCCATGATTCTTGGCAAGCTCAAGGCCGACGCCGAGGCGTTCCTGGGTGAGCCAGTGACCGAAGCGGTCATTACCGTGCCAGCCTACTTCGACGACAGCCAGCGCCACGCTACCAAAGACGCCGGTAAAATTGCCGGACTTGAAGTGAAGCGCATTATAAACGAGCCAACGGCCGCTGCACTTGCCTATGGGCTTGATAAAAAGAAGGCCGACGAGAAGATTGTGGTGTACGACCTTGGTGGCGGTACGTTCGACGTATCTGTCCTCGAACTCGGTGACGGCGTATTTGAAGTAAAAAGCACCAACGGCGACACCCACCTGGGTGGTGCCGACTTTGACCGTGTTATCATTAACTACTTTGCCGACGAATTCAAAAAAGAGCACGGTATAGACATTCGCGAGGACAATGCCGCCATGCAGCGCCTTCGCGACGAAGCCGAAAAAGCCAAGATAGAACTTTCTACCGCGCAAGAAGTAGACGTAAACCTGCCGTTCCTCACCGCCGACGCCGATGGCCCCAAGCACTTCGAGCACAAACTGTCCCGCGCCAAGCTGGAAGAGCTCGTGAGCGAACTTATAGATAAAACAGCCATTCCGTGCGAAAAAGCCCTCAAAGATGCCGGGCTGAAAGCCAGCGACATAGACAACGTTGTGCTGGTGGGCGGTATGACACGCATGCCAGCCGTTGCTGAAAAGGTGAAAAACATCTTCGGCAAAGACCCTATGAAGGGTGTGAACCCAGACGAAGTTGTCGCCATAGGTGCAGCCATACAGGGCGGTGTGCTCCAGGGTGATGTTAAAGACGTATTACTACTTGATGTCACGCCTTTGAGCCTCGGTATCGAAACCATGGGTGGTGTCATGACACGCCTCATCGACCGTAACACGACCATCCCAACCAGTAAGAGCGAAGTATTCAGTACGGCGGCAGATAACCAACCCCAGGTGGAAGTCCATGTCCTGCAGGGTGAACGCGAAATGGCCGAGGGCAATAAGTCGCTTGGGCGCTTCATACTCGACGGCATTGCTCCTGCGCCGCGCGGTATTCCGCAGATCGAGGTAACCTTCAATATAGATGCCAATGGTATCTTGAACGTCACCGCGAAGGACAAGGGCACTGGCAAAGAGCAGAACATCACCATTCAGGGTTCTGGCAGCCTCGACAAAGAAGAAGTCGAGAAGATGGCCAAAGAAGCCGAAGTCCACGCCGAGGAAGACAAAGCCAAAAAAGAAGCCGTAGAAGCCCGCAACCACCTCGACAGCGCCGTGTACCAAGCCGAGAAGCTGAAGGGCGAAGAAAAGGTTAGTGATGATGACAAGAAAACCATCGACGAAGCCGTCGAAAAAGCAAAGAAAGCCGTCGCAGACGACAAGGCTGACAAAGAAGCCCTAGAAGCTGCTACCAAAGAGCTGAACGACGTCCTCATGCCCATAGGCGCCAAGATGTACGAGCAGGCCGCCAAAGAAGCCGAAGCTGCCGCTCCAAGTGAAGACGCATCTGAAGAAACCTCATCCGAGACGAAAAAAGGCAAAAAAGACGACAAAGACGCACCAATCGAAGGAGAAGTAGTTGACTAACATGTCCCGAGTTTGCGGGGTTCCCGCGGAGAGAGGATTCTCCGCGGGGTGCAGTGGCGAAGTCATCGACGAAAAATAACCGATAGTGGGCGCAAAAATGCGCCCTCATTTAACTTGTATGCTACAAGTTAATATTGCATATAATTCACTAAAGTGTTATAATTTCATTATGAAAGTAGCGTCTCTCTCCAGAGAACTCAATAATGTTGCGCGCAAAAGATTTCCGGCGCTTCATGACCAGTTAGGTTTACGCAATCCCCTCATCCGTGTGCTTCCTCGTATGGCGCTGCGCCAAGAGACGAATTACCCCTATGCTCTTACGCAAGATGACAAGTTTTACCCGCGTTCTGGATTAAAATTTGGAAGAGTTATCGAAGCATCGTGGCAAGAAGGCGTCGAGGCTATACATAGTGAAATAACTACACGAGAGCTTGAACATAGCTGGGTTTACGTTCATGGTACCGAAATGTGGGTTGATAACACACTGGGCGCAACTGGCGCAGATTGTGACCAGGATCAATTCATGACCACTTTTCTGTCGTACATAGGGTCAGATTTGACAGACGTCCATACCCATCCCGACAAAGTAGTGCAGAAAGTTGCTGCTGAGACTCCCTGGCTCGATTATGGGTCAGATTACAGAGGCGGTGCCGCGGCTCCTTCAAGCAATGACCTAATACGTCTTTGCCAGATGAGTGCCAGAGTAAACACAGAGGTTAACTACGGCGCCGCAGTAGTAAGCCACTACGGTGTTGCTTCATATGAGCTGTCTAGCCGCAGCATTGCACATGATAGAGGTATTGCGCTTGGCCCAGTTGATCTTAGAGTTGACCCCATACACCCCGTCAATGGTATACACAGCATGTTGGCGCAAATAGCCAGCACTACAACATACATGCTCGACACAACACCGGCACTGACAACAAAATTTGATAGTATTTCGATGTAAAGAGTTGTAAAAGGCCTCTAACAGTTTGTCGTTTCGGGGTGTTTCTATAATCTAGGGTGAGACCCAGTATCAGATACTAGGCCTTCTAGGCCATTGACGTTGTTGAAAGCTGCGTGGAGTATGACATGGCGGCGCCTATCATGGCTGCATGGCGGGTTGAAGTGTGGTCGGTATGCGCGTGTACAACCTCTTCGACTACTTTGTAAAAACTTGGCTCAACAGTCCTGAAACTCAAAAGCGTATCGAGTACCATACCCCGTTTATCAAACGTTGGAATTAAAAAAGGCCTACCCTTTTCATCTGTTAAAATGTGTTATATGATTTTTGTATGAGTAAGAGGAATACGAGAAGGCAGTTTGATGTGCCAGCTTTCTATCATGTGTACAACCGTGGAACGCACAAAGACAAGATATTCATAGATGCGGCCGATAAAAGAAAATTCATGTCAATCATGGCTCGGTACCTCGACCCCGATGAAGAGGCGGTCAGGGACGACGGAGTACCTTACGAAAAATCTGCCGCCAAACTCGTCGCGTACTGTCTGATGGATAATCATTTTCATCTCTTACTCTTTCAGGACACTGAAGCGACCGATATACAGAAGTTGATGAGCTCAGTATCTACGGCTTACAGCATGTACTTCAACTTACGGCACAAAAGGAGCGGACGACTATTTGAAGGCCCATACCAAGCATCTCGTATAGATAGCGACACGTACCTAGCGCATATATCCCGCTATATTCATCTCAATCCCAGGTACTATAAAACCTACTATTATTCGAGCTTACCAGAGTACACCAAGAAACGAGACACAACATGGCTGCATCCAGAATTGGTTACCGATATGACCCCGGAGACGTACCAGGTCTTTCTGGAAGATTACGAGGATAGAGCAGAAGTATTAAGAAAAACAAAAAAAGCATTAGGATTATAAATAGCAGCAAACAACAGATGAAAAGGGTAGGCCTTTAATAATTTAGACCTTTGTTGTATATATCGAGCTTAATTCTACTTATCTGTCTAACCATACTCAAGCAGACGGAACTTCATTGTTGTTAATCCTAGTTTTGGCGGGGATTACCTATCTTTGCTTTGCTAGCTCGTGGTTCAGAAATAAAATCGCAAGAATTATCTATCTGAGATTGAACAAACCGGATTAGTTGCGTAAAAGCCTATCCTATCCATAGAAATCTACAAGAAAAAGAACAGATGAACCTCGCTTGACAGCCTATCGCAACGGAGTACAATAAAAAACACAATCAGTATTAAATAAAAAAGGATCAAACAAATGCTAAAAAAGCTAAATCAAAAGGGCTTTAGCCATCATATACTTGTTCCATTGGTCGTACTTCTTGTGGTCGGATCGATTGGTGCATATACACTAGGAAAAAGTAATGCTGCAGTGCTAAAAGAAAAAGAAACTAAGGTGTGCGGTTACCCTGGCGCGCAGCCGACTCTAACTCGCGGCTCAAAGAGTCCGTGCGTAAAAACAGCACAAAGAGCATTTAATCGCTGGAAGACAGAGAAGAGGCCAATGGAAAAAGGGATTCTTGTTGACGGTACCTATGGTTCGGCAACACAGGCAGCAATAAAGAAATTCCAAAAAGCCAACGGCCTTAAAGTAGATGGCAAAGTGGGCAAAATGACCTGGATTAAGCTCACGCCCTACATTGATTCGCAAGAAAGAATTAAAGTCTAGCTTTCAATATGAAATAGGGACTCGGCATTGTGTCCCCTAAATATAATCCGTGCTCATGAATCGTTTGGTTTTTTGCCCGGTGTTTGTGGCGACAGCTTTGTCGGTGGGTGGCTGGGCGTATTTTGTGTGGCGTGAGCATGATGCGGCGCATCCGGTAGAACTGAGCAAGCTTGCGGTGCGGAACAGGGCAAATGCCATCTACTACCGTACATTCATGTGGTTATGCCCGCTCCTTTTTGCAATAACTGGCTGGTGGCATGTCGCGCCGCGCGTAGACAACATTCTGCTTGTGGCACTATGGCTTATAAGCTGCAGTTGTTGCATGCTGGCCGGCGTGTTTTTGCCAAAGGGTGGCAAGCCAGAGCGGCTGCATGACATATTTGCGTACGCGATGGGTCTTGCCATGCTGGCACTCGCCTTTGTTGCCGCTTGGGCATTGTCCTCAATAGCCGTATGGTTTGTGGCATTCGCAATGGCTGCCATAGCCATCACTGGGCCACGGCTCCGGCACCACTATATATTTTACGAACTAGGCTTTATATATCTTTCTCACGCTAGCATGGTGCTGATTACGCTCGCGGTGCGGTAGCATCTTTCTTCCAGGATGATGAAATAACGGGTGCGGGTTTTGTGTGGAGTGCTACGAAAGAAGAAAAAGGATTTTTAGGCTAAAGCGAAACACCCTTTTTGTTCTGATTTGTTGCAGGGAATGCACCACAAGCTTTCACGGTAGTTTTACCAATCAACCGTCCAAAAAATGATGGATTTGGTTTATCGGTTGGTCCTTTGCACTCAGCAATCATAGTGAGCGCAGCTGAATAAGCCCTCCGCTCCATCCCCGAATCAACGAATGGAGCGATATTTGTAAAACTCACCGGCTTACTCATATGTTTGCTTGTTGCGTCCTGAAAATATATAGCCACAGCTCTATCGAGGAACCATGCAGATTGAAATGTTTGCGAGATTTCATTTACGCCGTTTGCCACAGGGCAGTCATCGCAGAAAGACACTGGCTTATTTGCTTCGCTCACTTGTAACTCCTAAAGTAAATATTGTATGTAATAATATTAAAGAATTTTTTGTAATAAGCCAATCTATTTTTTGTTATTACCAATTAAAGATGCTCTAGGTATATCATCAAGGCAATCATTCGGGAATAATTTTCACTCAGGACAGGAAAATAACATGGGTGGGTTTTACTTCGTTTGCGTTTTCCAACGTTTGAGCCGGGGGAGCTGCTTTTGTGCCATCCAGCGCATAAGGCGGCCGCTGCCGTTTTCAACGAGCGCCTTGTCGACGATAGTTTTCATTTCCTCCAGCGTGCAATCAGGTCCCATAAACGCACCGTTTTCGTAGCACAGGCTACACCACTGCTCACTCTTTTCCTCATCGGCTTCTGTGCCGCGGCAGTCGCCAGCCTTCTTTGTTTGGAAAGGCATCCCGCAAATAGAAGTGACAAAGTCATCGACCAATAAACCAACAAGTCTATCAATATACCGCTGTAATAACTTGCGCAGAAAGGAAATGGACGCTGTTTCATCGACCCAGTATAGTTTTATTCTAATATTGACATGTGGCCTAAACTAGCTATTATTAAGATGCGAGTAGGTAATATAACTAATTACGGGAGGTTATATGTATCGTGTACGAAATTTATACGCAAAAGTAGGGATGGCGGTTACATCGGCAGTTACATCAGTACTGCTGATAGCATCTCCAGCAATGGCCGCGACGATGGCGAACGAAAGCTGTAGAAACTTCTCTTACGGAGGTTATGGGTACAGTATTTGTGGTGGGATAGTTTTGGGGGGCTACGACTCTTATAACAGCAAGGTGTATCCAGCGGGTCGATTGTATATACCTGCTAGTCGTCCAAAGTATAGCCAGGTCGTTATGGTAAATACGTTATGCCGCACTGGCCGTGGTGGTGATACTACAACCTGCCAAAGTATCGTAGCTTCGAGGTCCTACGATATTACATATACGTTTAATTATGGAAGCTGTAACAGCATAATACGGGGCGATAACAGCGGTGGCGGCGCTGGATGTCAGGTGGGTGGCGACTGGTTCGTTGTGCCAAAAGGTAGGTGGTATCTGAGCAATAGTGCAATCTACTTTAACGGTGCAGTGGTTGCGAGCAAAAACAGCAACGCCGTGTGGACGCAGTAGAGCGAAAGGTAGTGTATACGGCTACTGCTCAAGTAAAGCCGATAGTAAAAATATCGAGTTGAAAGAAAATTTCTTCTTACGCAGTTTTCGTTTGAGGTGAGAAGGCAAAACGCCCCATACACTTTCGCTCACAGAGCAAAGTGGTGAGTTTGTGGTGATGCTTCCAAGTACACAGCATGAAGGAGCTATAGAATATCTCGGTATAGTTAGCGGGCGTAATTGAAGATAAGGTCACAGGGGTTGGTCTCAAGACGGTGCCTTCAAAGTATCTCAAAACTCTTCTGGCAGCAGATGCGCGGCTCGACTTTGAGCGCAAAGTCCGTAACCGAGTGGACGAAGGAGACCACTACGTATATATTTGCTGATGTCTTTGCAATCCACCTCGACGAAAACCTTCCGCAGCTCTACTATCACTGGTAAGGAAAGTAACGTAACCCGTACATACGCTTCTATGGATGGTTACTGATAACTCGAAACGCATAGAAGATATACGCTCCAAACTGCATATGCTACAGTATAGATAACAAGGAGGGTGTATGTTTTGGTTTGTTATCCTCGCAATCATTGTCATTATGGTTCTTTCCGATCGGGGGAAATCGGTGACCCCACCGGCGAATTCACTGAACCAGCAGTGGATGGACTACCTAGCCGCCTATAAGCAGGGGGTAAAAACTAAGGCCGAGAAAGCGTTGCTTGAGCGGATGCTTGCTGACCTAGAGGCACAGGGTATGCCGAGCCCATCACCTTCGCTACTGGAGGCGGCAGCGGCCGTAGATACAGAAGAATTCGAGCGACATAAAGATATGGCGGAAAACTCTGTGGCGACAGCGCAGGCTGCGGCGGTTTCTGAGCTGGCTGCTATCACCGAAGCCGTACCTGACTGGCAGTCTTCGGGTAATGTATCAGACCGTACTCAACAACCCTCAAGTTTGGATAATACAACACTCTTGCTCTACTTTGGCGCGTTCCTTTTTCTGGCTTCGGCCGGGCTTTTTGTGGCACTCTCTGGTGCGTATGGTAGCATCCGGGTTGCAACAGTGCTAGTCGTGATGTCTGCACTCTACTTCGGCGGACTATGGCTGCACGACAATAAACCGAAGCTGCAAGCGGCGGGTAATACGTTTATAGGTATGGGTCTCATGCTCGCGCCGCTCGCGGGTCTTGCGACCTATTCATACGTTATGCGTGACCAGCCCGAGTTGGTCTGGTTGCTGACGTCGCTGCTGTGTTTGGGGTTGTATGGACACGCGTTGCGTAAGCTCAAGACGCCACTTATGGAGTATATCCTTATTGGCACATTTGTCTCGTTGTTTGAGTCAGCCGTTTCGGTGTTACAGTTGCCATTGTATTTCTGCGGCTGGGGATTTGCAGCCGTTGGGCTTTGCATGCAAGCATGGTCGCTGTACCGTAAAAAAGTTGATGATTACGACGAGCCAACCACATTAAGCGGCAGCTTGCTTTTACCGATTTCTATATTGACG
>JBASZU010000026.1:0-12125 GCA_049661165.1 Saccharimonadales bacterium (SeqCode) | reverse complement strand
ATTTTCCCAAAATTAAACCGTACGGCCGTACGGTTTAATTTGGCGCTGTGGGGGTAAGGAAGACGTGCGAGGTTTTCTCAGGCTGTTTTCAGCCGCAGCGCAGACTATACAGTCATGAACGAACACGGAAAACGACGGATACTGGTGTGGCTCATGGTTATGAGCATGTTGCCGCTACCTCTTTTTGTGCACCTACCCACGTGGAGTATTGCCTCTTCGGTGTGGCTCTATGTCTCGGCGGTCACTGGGTACGCTGGGCTCGTTATGTTGCTGTGGATGTACATACTGGGTACAAAGTCGGTCATGGGGCTGTATTTTCGTGACTTGGTGCCGGTACTGAGCATCCACAAGCGGCTGGGGAAATACGGTACGCTAGCGGTGTTTTTTCACCCCGTTGCCACTGCTATTTCCTACGGTGACAACCTCATTTCGTATACGCTTGTGCCGCGCTTGGGCGAAAGTTTTGAACGGAGTGTCACTTGGGGGCGGTTTGCGCTGTATGCACTGGTGGTCGTGTGGGTGACATCGGCTTTGCTGCGCGGAAAGATTGCTTTTCGGCCGTGGAAGTACGTGCACTATCTGTCCTATGTGGCGTTGCCGCTGGCGCTCGTGCATGTGCCGAGCATCGGCAGTTCGTACCGTGCGCTCGATGCGCCGCGCATATATTTTATGGCGGTCTTGGGGATACTGGTGCTTTTTAGCGTGTTACGACTGCGCCATCTTTTTATGCTGGGACGTGCCAAATACATAGTGACCAAGCATGCCGAAATAGCGCCGGATGTTTGGCTGATTGCTCTGAAGCCGACTGGTCGAATACTCACGCCGCGAAGGGGTCAATACGTTTACCTACAGTGGTCGCTGCTGGGCGAAGAACACCCATTTAGTATTTTGCAAACAAACAGCGAAACCGGAGAGCTAACCATTGCCTACAAAACGCTTGGCGCTTGGACCAAAAAACTAACAGAGCTTTCGGACGGGGACGAGTTGTTTTTAGATGGCCCGTACGGGGAGTTTATGTGCGACATTTCACCCGGGAAGAACGAATCTAAGGTGTTTATTGCAGCTGGGATTGGGATAACACCGTTTGTGGAGCACCTGCTTACGCCTGCAGAAACTGACCAATGGCTGTTCTACGCGAACCAGCGGCCGGAAACCGCAACGTTCTCTCGTCAGTTGCAAAGCCGGCTCGGAAACCGCTATGTATCTATACTCAGCCGCGTTGATACGCCGGCCGGCCCGAACGACGAGCGCGGCCACATCCGCCCTGAACTCGTTAAAAAATATATTGCCAAGCCTACCGAGCGCCATTACTACATATGCGGTAGTGAAGGGTTTATGCAAACCGCCCAAAATTCTCTGCACGAACTTGGCATCTCCCCCGCCCACATCCACACCGAAGCCTTCAGCTGGTAGCTTCTATCTTTGAATCGTTGTACACTATGTCTATGAAGCAATCTACCTATCAGACAGTTGTATACCAGGAGGGCTCCTATTATGTGGCGCAATGCTTGAATGTTGATGTATCGAGCTTTGGCGTAAACCCCGAAGAGGCCTTGGCAAACTTGCACGAAGCGCTTCAACTCTATTTTGAGAACGCGCCCAATTCTGTCGTAACAGATGTGAAAACTCCTTCTCTTCATACACTTCGTTTGCGACATGCCTAAACTGCCATCCTCTAAAGAGATTATTCGTACGCTTAAAAAACACGGTTTGAGTCTGTTTCACAGCGCGGAAGTCACGCAAAATATCGCAGTGGTGAGCGCACTGTCATTATCCCGACGCCACGCAAAGAAATTCCACTGGGAACCTTCCGCTCTATCGTTCGCCAATCTGGCCTCTATGCCCGAGATTTCAAAAAATAGGGCTACTGCGCCGACGCGATATACTTTCTGAGATTATCGACTACAACTGTTCCGCGGCGTTCATCCGTTTCGTAGGTATCACCACCAATTTTATCTGAGAAAATTACGCGAGGGATGTTCTTGAGTTGCTGGTAATTTTCTTCACCAGCAGACTTGTCAAATATGGCAAAATTGCCTTCTTTCGAAATCCAGCGGGAAAACGCCTCCTTATCAAATGGTGTTCCTGAACTCGTTTGTACTAGCACGCTGCCGGGTCTCATCATTTCAAATTCAGCAGTACCAAGTACCTGGATATTCGTTGGAGCACATAAAACCACAAAATCACTGCTTTGCAAAAGCTCATTTACCCCACGGTAGCCCACGCCACTTTCTTCCCATTCGGGTTTATGATGCGGGCTGCTATATAAAACGTTCATTTTGTAAGCGAGTGCCATATGGGCGATTGCTTCTCCGACGTGACCAAGCCCAATGATACCCATTGTGTGCCCCATAAGCTGATGCTGCTCGGCTTTCCACTGGTAGTCGCCAACTCCACGAGCAAGCCGTACGAGCTGCATAAATACAAACTCCGCAACAGATTCTTTGCCGTGACTCTCTACATTTGTGAACGCAATATTTCGCCTTTTGAGTTCCTCTAGATCTATATTTGCCGTGGATGTGCCACAAAGACCGATATATTTGATAAAAGAACACGCGTTCAGATAGCTCGCAGTAATTTTATCCCAAGGACTGACGAGGACGATATCCGCATCGCCCGTACGCAGGATAAGTTCTTTTTCGGAAATATTGCGTTCGACTGGGAAAATTATAGGCTCTGCCGTAAAAGACTGGATTTGTTTTTGCGCTTTTGGCTGCAGCCGATTATCAAAAACTACTATTTTATGGTTCATAGCTTTGACTCTATTATATTGAGCAATTGTGGGAACTTAGTATGGCCTGATGCGGTGTTGAAATGCCCGGCGTTTTGCAGCATGTGGAAGTCGGTGCCAAGTTTTTCTGCGATTAATTCGCCGTTGCCGAGCGATATATACGGGTCGTTGTCGGAATGAAACACAGCGGTCTTACCAGCTACGCGGTGAATTGCGCCCCAGTTAAATACGAATCCGCCACTAAAAGCCGCGTCTGCCTCGTAAAATTTGATTGGCATTACGCCGGCAGAAGCCGCCACGAATACAGAGCTACCCACAGCGTCTTTGAGCTGCTCCAAGTAGCGCAGTAGGAATAATCCGCCCAAGCTGTGGCCGATAATGATTGTTTCGGCGTTCACCTCCTGTTCGTACGGCTTCATGATTTCTAGCCATGCCTGCAACGACTGTCCTTCGGGCGTTGGAAACTTTGGCACAGTTACCACGATACCGCGTTTTTCAAGTTTGTTCTTGAGCCACGGAAACCAATTTTCCTCTGGGAAGCCGCCCGTACCATGAAAAATAAACGCGTTTTTCATTATTTACCTAGCTACCTCCCAGTAATAAATATAATTTTGTTGCCTGGATATGTGAGCAATCGCCCTTGAGTTGATTGTACCGTTTTCTACCGCAAAATAAATCGCAGTCACACGTTAGTTTTGTATGATCTGATTTGACGATATGCTCTGCATGATGTCCAGCAATGCCCCACGCATTGTGAGATATTGGTTTAATGCGATTTTTGGCAATATAGGTGGCTGCTGAAGTGAGCAGTTTTTTAAGGTACACATATTGTTGGGCAGCAGCGTACTGTTTAGCCATTTGTTGAATAGTAAGCTTCACAGCTTCATCAAGGCTATGTTCATAAGTTACATACGTTTTTAGCGCATCTAAGATTCCTGGCAATTGGTCTTTCGATGTGTCCGTTATGGGGCATACAAGTGTATCGTGGCGCGTGTGAACTTGTTGTATGAATGGGTGTTCAAAAATAGCCGTGATTGTGCCTGCGAGCGGACGAGGATCATCCAGCCACTGGTTAGCAATCTTCATAAACTCAGGAGTCAGCAGCTGCATCTGGCCAACTTCATCGAGGTATAACAGTTCAGCTGATTTTGGTATTTTTTGTACATTGGTAAAAAATCTGGCAAGTTGTGGAACATCAATGCTGTACCGGTCGATTCGGACACTGCTTTCTATCTCGACATCTGCGAAATGCGCGCGAATACCGCTAGAGGCGATGCATTCAAACCCCATTCGTTTGTTCTCACGCCGTATTTCAACCGTTAAGAAACCATGAACGTTTTGTTGTTTTTCCAGCCAGCTTTGTAGGAGACTTGTTTTACCTGCACGCGGTTCGCCGGTGAGTAATATGTTCACTAGATTTCCTTAGCGAGGTTTTGCGTCACTTCGGCATTGGGGAGCTTGAGGAGTTCTTGGGGGCTGATGACGAGTTTGCTGGTGCGGTTGCCGCCGCCCATGACTACTTTTTCCTGTGTGAGTACGCGACTGTCGATGTAGGTGGGGATATCCTCTGGTGTGCCGATGGCCACCACGCCGCCTATTTCCATGCCGGTGAGCTCCCGTGTAGTCTCGGCATTGGCAAAAGATGCACGTTTTACACCCAGCAGTTCGCACACTTTTTTATTTACGTCCAGCCTGGTCGTACCGAGCATAACACACAGAGCATACCTGGTTGGTTCAGTTTTGCGTGATGCGACTAAAATGGTATTTGCTGCCTGCTCCAGTGTGAACCCATAGTGTTCGCAAAATGCAGCCGTATCAGCCAGGTTCGGGTCGCAGGCCAATACCTTGTACCGGATACCAGATGTATCTAGGGCGGTTTTCACCTGGGATGCAAGTTCACTCATGCCTTTACTCTCACGAATATAAACTCGTTTTCGTGGGTGGTGGGGTTGGATATTTTGTGGCGGACACCCGCTGGAAATACAAAAACATCGCCTGGTTCGTAAGGGTATTCGCCGTCCTCATCGTGGACAAGCCCAGTTCCCTTTACGGCCACCATTATTTCTTCTACTCCTTGGTGGTCGTGCCAATCGTACATGCCGCCTGCTGGCATAAACCCGTGCGTCATCATTTCAAACGCCGTACTTTGCAGGTGTTCGGGCGAGGCATACACCTTTCGCCGCCCACTGCCCCCATGCGCTTCTTCTTTTGGTATATCTTTTCCTGCTCGTTTCACAACCTTCATGTGCTCATTATCCCACATCTAGGCTGTTCGTCCAGGTTATTTAAATTGTACGGCCGTACAATTTAAATTGGTTGCCTCGTTGTTTAGACAGGATTTGGGAGTTGGGAGGGTTGAAGCAGGATGGTTTTGAGGTTGTAGGCCTGGGTGAGTGTTTGGTCTAGCTCTGGGGCAATGAGGAGGATTGTGGCGCAGACGTCGGCCAAAAGTGCAGAGTCGGCTCGCACATAGGTGCTGATGATGTCGGATGCTGCCGGTGCACCGGTGCGGGGGTCGATGATATGGTGCTGCTGGCCTTTATATTTCCAGCTACGCTTTATGTTGGAACTCACGGCGAGCGCCCCATGTTGTATACGTGTCGTACCAATGGATTTGCTTGGGTCTAGCGGGTGTTCAAGCGCGAGTTCAATGGGTTCTTGTGAACTGACCAGTATGTCACCCCCGCCGTTTATGATGAAATGCCCTACGCTGTTGTCACGGAGCAATTTACCTATAGTATCTATCAGCCAACCCTTACCGAACCCACCAAAGTCAAGACTTATTTCACCTGGGATGCGTATTTCATCAGGGGTGAGTTTTACCTCATTCCAGAACGAGTCCGAGAGTTTGCCCTGTCCTATTTTGCCATAGCCGCGCCGAACCAGCTCGCCTCCTACGGAAACATTAAACACGCCATTTGTTTTAGTTTGCAGGTCGCGTGCAAACTCAAGCATGCGCAACATCTCTTTGGGTGGGTCCAAGAGCCTTTTATGAAGGTTAAGATGCCCGAGCAATGATGTATCAGAAAATCGCGTATATTGACGCTCAAATTCTCGGATAGTACGAATGACAGCCGATTCAACAGTATCCCCAAGCGTGCCGCTGAGCGGTTCAATCCACCAATGCGTCCCCAACGCATCTAGCTCCAAGATGTTTCTGTGTGATTGGTTGGGTGGTATGTTTTGGGATGTTTCCAAAATTTCTCCGAGTAGTATTTGTTATCCAAAATAAATTGTACGGCCGTACGATTTAAAATGAGAACGTTTATTCTTCTGTACGTGCTCTGGCCGAAGACCAGAAACTCTGCGTGCAGGATTGCAGATTTTTGATGCTACAATGCACCGTTCCAGCTTCCAATTTGCATTTTTCAACATTCAAGATTCTAGGTTAAATTCCTTAATAGCTTCTCCTTTTTATGCTTTGGCCTGGTTGGCAATGGTGGCGAGAGCATCTTCAAACCCGTGGGTTGTGAGGGAGGCACCGCCGACGCGGCTCAGTGACATATCTAGCGACTTACCAATGACCACTGACTTGATGCTACTGTCAAAAGAATCAATATACATGCCAGACTCACGGTCTCCGTAGTTGTGTGACGTTTTAAGTGCCGATATAACGCCGTTCTTCATGGTTATTGTTAGGTCGATTGTGTTGCTGCCGTGAGGTACTTGGTAGCCCGCACTGGCTGAGTATGTGCCGTCTTTATAACCGCTAGTAGTAGTGTTTGATGTATTTGTGGTAGCCGTGTTTGTGCTTGCGGCTGCAACCGTATTGCTTACTTGTGCGGCTGTTTCTTTTGTGGCTGCTTGGGCTACTGTGTTCGTTTGGCTGGCGCTTTGTATATTTGAGCCGCTTTGTGTAAGCACAAACGCGGCAGCGCCAATGATGCTCGCAATAGCTAGTGCGCCGACGACCATGGGGGTTGATGCGTTGGTTGATTTCATAGCACAAGCATAGCAAGCCTGACCTGAAGCTTTGCTGAGAAGGCAGCTTGCAGACGGCGGGGGTTCGTGTAGTATGAATGTATGAAGTTTGTGAGTTTGGGAAACCCGGAAGATGTTGTGTCCTTTCAAGAAGCGCTGTCGCGTGGCATTCCGGCCGATGGCAGTTTGTACTATCCAGTCGAGATTCCACGATTAAATGAAAATCAAATAAAACTTTTACCAACGCTAGGACGAAAAGCTATAGACGGTCTCATACTAGGTCAGTGGCTCGGTGACGAGATTCCGACCGATGATCTTGCTCAAATCGTTGAACAGGCCTCTACGTTTGAAACGCCAACCGTGCCGGTGGCAGACAAACACGTGCTCGAGATTTTTCATGGCCCGACGATGGCATTCAAAGATGTTGCGGCGCGGTACTTGGCTGCGCTCATGGGCTATTTCAATGCTAAGACTGGCAAAACCTCTACCGTGCTCGTCGCCACCAGTGGTGATACGGGTGGTGCGATTGCCCATGGTTTTGGCGATGTAGCTGGCACAAATGTTGTGGTACTCTACCCGAAAGGTCGCGTCAGTCAGTTGCAGCAGGAGCAGCTGCGGCGTGTCGCTGGCAATGTTCATACGCTTGAAGTTGACGGCGATTTCGATGCTTGCCAAGCGCTGGTGAAGCAAGCGTTAGCCGATACGGCGCTGGTCAGTCAGGTTGGCTTAACCTCAGCAAATTCCATTACCGTTGGGCGCTTGCTGCCGCAAACACTGTACTATGCGCGCGCCTTCGCACAGCTTGGCGGTAGAACAGATTTGCGGTTTGTCGTTCCGAGCGGCAACCTCGGCAACATAACGGGCGGCGTGCTGGCGCAGCACATGGGTGTGCCAATTGCCTCGTTCTTTGCCGCGAACAACGCAAATAACGCCATAGACCAGTACGCTCGCACCGGCAACTTTACCCCATTTGCAGCCGTTGCCACCATGTCAAATGCCATGGATATTGGCGCGCCAAACAATCTGCCGCGTTTGCAGCGAATATTTGGTGGTGATGTGGGTGCTTTTCGTGCAGACATTCAAACGGCTCAGGTTTCAGATGAGCAAACAGTCGCTACCATACAGAAAGTGTACGAGGAAACAGGTTACCTGCTTGACCCGCATACGGCGGTGGCATGGTATGCGAGCGAGCAAAACCCGGGCAAGAATACGCATGATGTCATTGTTTCTACTGCGGCACCCGAAAAATTTGCCGAGGAAATTACCCGTGCCACGGGCATTGCAGTCGATAATTCTGCTGAACTTGCCAATCTCCGACAGGTTCCAGAGCGTTATGCGGAGATTGCCAATTCCCTGGACGAACTGAAGAAAGAAATTCTTAACTCTTAACTCATATCTCTTATCTCTCATAACCATGGAACACCCCATAAACCCCCGCCAACCCATCCGCATCGCAGTTATGGGTTTGAGCGGTGTTGGCAAGACGACGCTGGCGCGCTGCCTCCCCTCGTCGCGGTGGTTTCACTACAGCGTGGACTACCGCATATGGACGCATTACTTGGGAGACGAGCTGAATGACTACCTCAAAAAACTTGCCATGTCTCACCCGCTGCTGCGCGACATGCTGCAGCGCGATGCCATTACGGTTGAGCACCGCGTGCATTTTGACAACCTGCTCGCAACTTCGCTGTATATGGGCATGCTGGGCAATCCAAAGAAACACGGCTCCACGCTGCCGGATTTCACGCAGCGCATGGCTACGCACGCTACTGCTGAAGTTGCAGCCATGCTCGATATGCCTAAGTTTATTGCCCGCGCCGAAGACCTTTACGGCTATCCGCATTTTCTCGCCGACCTCTCTGGCAGCTTATGTGAAATCGTCGAGCCAGCTGCCGAAGACGATGAGGTGTTGCGCATGCTAGACGACACCGTCACCCTCATCTACATCCGCGCGACGAAAGCCCATGAAAAAGTGCTTATAGAACGCAACATTGCCGACCCGAAGCCCATTTACTATCGGCCAGATTTTGTGGCAGCTGAGCTACCCGGCTTGCTTGAAAAGTACGGCGCGAGCGACGTCACCCAAATAGACCCGAGGAAAGTCGGTGCCTACCTCTACCCTCGACTGCTTGCTCACCGGGTAGAACGCTACGAGGCCATTGCCGCTCGCCATGCCCTTGTACTCACCACGGAAGAGGCCGCCGCCATCCGCAGCGAATCCGACCTATTGCGGGTGCTCTCTGAGCAGAATTGATATACTGCTTCTATGGATAGTACTAGCAATCATAGCAGTAATACCCAGCTTTCGCTCAGAGCGAAACAATGGGTTCGTGAAAATCGCAAAAAATTGATCGCTGAATTTTGTAATCCGGAAATGTATCCACCTTCAGACAATCCCATTACTATCTTTATGGCAGGTACTCCAGGCGCCGGAAAGACGGAATTTTCCATAACCCTTATTGAGACATTTGGTGGTAGTTTTGTCAGGATAGACGCTGATGAAATTCGTGAACGTATGCGGCCACTTGGCTACAATGGATTAAATGCCGACATCTTTCAGGATGCCGCCAACAAAGGAGTTAATCTACTTTTTGACCATGCAAATCGCAAAGGTGGCCAAAATGTCGTCCTTGACGGTACGTTCGCATATGGCAATTGGAAGGAAAATGTTGAACGGTCACTCGACCATGGACGTAGGGTCGAGATCTATTACTTGCACCAAGACCCATTAGTTGCCTGGGATTTTGTGCAGAAAAGACAGGCTGAACGCGGTAGAGCTGTACCGGTTGATGTGTTTGTGCGGTCATATCGTCAGTCAATCGAAAATGTTCAAAAAGCAATCGAACTTTTCGGCAAGAATGTCACAGTATATTTTGCAAAAAATAACTACACGAAAACGGTCGAATCAATAGCGGTCGATGTGCATAACATTGAAAAGCTGCTTGGTAAACGGTATACTGAAGATGAATTAAAGGAACTCCTCCATGCGTGAAGCCATCGTAAATTACCGAGCAAAAAAAATTGTCGACAAGTATAAGACGTATTCCAACTTCTCTTCGCGCGCGACTCCATCTGAAAAAAAGACTGTGTTAGAAAGTACTCTATTTGCTGCGAATAAGCTGCAACGTCGCACCGTTTCTCGCCAGAAATAGTGCAAGTTCGTGACACGAAAATTAGGTTTTTGTTGGGGTTTGCAGGGTGATTTTGTAGATGGAATATAGGAGAAGGGCGCTGCCTATGAGGCTAAAGGCCGCGCCAATGTTGTGGACGGCACTCAGTGAGGTTGCGCCAAACGTGGCAAGGAGCGGTCCAAGCAGTGAAGTCCCGCAAGCCGCACACCCGCTGCTAAGTATGCCCAGCGTGGCGGCAATTCCGCTGGTGCCGGTAGCTCGCGCCGATGCGGTTTTACGCCGGAGTGCGTACACTAGGACGGCTATGTTTATGCCGAACAAAAAAGCTAACGAGATGACACTGAAAGAGAGAAAACTATCGAATGAAGTGAAAAGTGCCTCGTAGCCATAGCTAAAAAAACGCAGTTTTTGCCATGGTGACATATCTGGATTGGTCAGTATATAACCGACAAGCTGGTAGTTCAGCGACCAAATAATGACCGTGAGCATACAAAACGCTGCAGTAATGGCCAGAAGAGTGTATAGCGGCTTTGTGGTGATTATACGAAGCGTGTTGCCCGCCGCCAGCTTTAGTTTTACAGATAACGGCAGCTTCATGGAGCTTATTGAACCTCTAGTAGTGCTTTATAGACATTGTAGGGTTGCGGACCCACCACTTTTTGCCCGCCTATGATGAGCGTGGGCGTGCCCTGCACCGAGTCGCCTGCGGCTTTGTCGACGGCGGTGTTGTAGGCGGTGGCATGGGTGCGTCCTCCTGCGCAGGTGGTAAATTGCTCCGCGTCCAAGCCGGCCTCGCCAGCCAATTGGCCCAGTTTTTCAGGGCTGAACAGTGTGCGCACGGTGGCATCGGTGTCACCACGACTTAGGAAGTTTATCCACATGTAGTTGAACATTTTATCGTGGTAGGCACTAAACTTCCCCTGCTCTGCGGCGCAATACGAGGCGTAGAGCGCAAGGCCGGAATCTTCACCAAACAGGGGGTATGGCCGGTAAATTATCTTCGCCTTGCCGGTGTCGACCCAGTCGCGACGGATGTCTTTGCCAGCCTTTTGGTGTAGTTCGTTGCATTTCGGACATTTGTAGTCCCCGTACTCAATGATGGTAATGGGCGCGGTGGCCTTGCCAATTAGTAGTTCGGTTTTTAAGCCAGCAGCCTCGTTGGGAGCGGGCGTGCCGACCTTGTTTGATGGCGTGGTGGACGCTTTGCGAGCGGGCTGGGTAGTCCGAAACACTGGGGCATAGAGGGCGCCACTAACCAGAACGCATGCGAGAATGATTAGTGTCGCGGGTTTCTTCATATACATAGTATAACCCCAGCTTCACATAAGAGTCTCCTCTTCGTTTGAGTAGATAACAGGGCGTTAGCCCTGTTATTCTGTTTGTACTAACAAAACAAACAAAAAAGGAGACACTACTATGGAGCTAGTAACCCTATTTTATCTTGTTGATGAATTCTGTAAACAGTTTGAGCCTGAATGGCGGGCTCGTCAGATTGAGTCAGGCGAGAGAGTACGGAACAAACCTGGACGTATGTCGCTGTCGGAGGTTATGACCATCTGCATCTGGTTTCACGCTAGTAATCATCGTACATTCAAGAAGTATTACCAAGAATATGTCTGTGTTCATTTGGCTGACTGCTTCCCAGGCCAGGTGAGCTATCCTCGGTTTCTCCGGTTGATGCGGGAATGTCCGCTTCCGCTCCTCGCGTTCATGATGAGCCTGCTGGCACCAGCCACCCTCGTCAACTTCGTTGACAGTACAACATTGGACGTCTGTCATAACAAACGCATCTGGAAGCACCGCGTATTCAAAGGTATAGCCGCCAGAGGCAAAAGTAGCATGGGCTGGTTCTTCGGGCTGAAACTACACCTGACTGTCAATGAACGTGGTGAGATTACCTCATTTCTCCTGACCCCGGGCAATGTAGCCGACAACAACCAGGAGCTTATGGTCAAGCTGACAGAACGGCTGACAGGCAAACTGTATGCCGACAAGGGCTACATCTCACATGATCTATTCCTATCCCTCCTGCAAAAAGGCATTACCCTCATCACTGGCATTAGACGAAACATGAAGAACCACCTGATGAGTCTGTGGGATAAACTCATGCTCAGAAGACGCAGCATCATTGAAACCATCAATGACCAGCTGAAGAACACCCAGCAGATTGAACACAGCAGACATAGAAGCCCACACAACTTCATAGTCAATCTCTTGTCAGGACTGATTGCCTACCAGCTTCAACCCAAGAAACCATGCATACACTACACGAAAACAGAACAGAGGTTGCTCACGCAACCCCTGTTGGTTGGGTGACCTTACATAGTGAGTGTTATGTGAAG
>JBASZU010000025.1:0-2535 GCA_049661165.1 Saccharimonadales bacterium (SeqCode) | reverse complement strand
AGGCGCGCAACTACTACCGCTGGACCTCTCCGCAAGCAAGCGACCAAACGTACAGCATATATGTTTCATACAGGCTCCCTTCGACGTTTAAGGAATTCGAATCTGGCACAACATCACTCATCTCGCTAGTAGATAATACTTCAAACGCAAGTGTGAAATACGCCATATTTAAAAAGACGAGTACGGGCGGGTTAACGAGTTGTAGCGCCGATGCGACCATGAGCGGTACGGTAAGCACCTGGAACTCCACAACACCAACAACAGACTTAGGGACTGGCGCATGCCACACTGGCGGTGCCACACCGTTTGCCGCTGGCGATACCATGGTCGTACGCATAACGGTTTCGGCAAAGAGTAATGCTAGTGCGTATGTGGAGAACTTAACCTTCAGGTACAGCAATAAGTAGGAATTATGAAAATGCACACTTTATCAACTTCTAAATCAATACGAACCACTCGGGCGGGACCGTGTGGCGCTGCATGGAAGCCCCCGTGGCAACTATGCGGTAAAAAACAAATACAAACATTCCAAACACATAATCAAACAAACAAACAAACAAATACCAAAGGAACATAAGATGAAAAAGGAACGAAAGCGACAAGATGACCGGGTGCTGAAGCGCCTGCCGCAAAATGAGCGGCGGAAGCAAGTACGCCTGCGTCGTCAAATCCAGAGTGACCCATTGTTTAGCCTGGCATAGTCAGGTCTGAACAGACGCATGAGCCATGAATGGGTTTGTAAAAACAAAAAAAAGCGAAGCAAAATCCCAGGGTATTTACCTGGGATTTTGTGTAAAGTAATTGCAATACGCTTTACTTCTTGCTATAGTAAAGCGTATGAAAACAGTGACACTTTCAAGTAAAAACCAGATAGTTATCCCGAGCGCAGTCCGGGCTCGGATGTCCGTACAGAGCGGGGATAGGCTTGTTATTAGCAGCGTAACAGACACCCAAGTTGTTTTGAAAAAAGAGCCGTCGTTTCGTCAGCTCATCGGGACGGTGCCAAAACGATTAGGTAATCCGGTGGTGCGCATCCGCGAAATCCGTGATAATTGGCGATGAATTATGACCATATATCTCGATACCAATATTTTGATTTATCTTCTTGAGGATAATGGCTCAGACAGTATACGGGTGGCAGATATGCTGGATTGCGCACGCGCGGAGGGGAGTGCGTTTGTCACGTCTGTCCTGACATTGACTGAGTTTATGGCGGGGTCTGCTGCGGTTACGACTCCGTTGCTTGAAATCCCAAACATGACATTTGTTGCGATGGACACAACTATTGCGCTGAAGGCTGGTGAATTGCAACGCACTCACGGCTTAACAATAGGTGATTCGATACACGTGGCAACTGCGATTAGCTTGCAGGCAAACAGTTTTTTCACAAATGATAGGGAGCTTTCAAGGAGGCTTCCAAAGCACATACAGCCAGTAGGTCTGCAATCATAGGGTCCCCCCCGGGAAATTACCTGGGATTTTGCGTTGGAATAACGGGGGTAAGATGCTACACTATAAGCAGTAGCGTAAAGAGAACGGGGTGCGGACCGAGCGCACAATACGACGTGGAAGACAGACATCGCCAAACATCGACACTGCCAAAGCTTGCTCAAGAGGGGAAAGCAGAGCATGCTGCTGGGCGTACCATTACGCTAAATTTGCAGCTTTCACCGCGGAAAATTCTTGTACAGCTCTTTGCTCGTATTCAAAACACCATTCAGTCGCTTTGGCGGATACTGTGGCGGAGCTATAATCAGTTCGAGAAGCTAATTTTGCTTCGCTTGCCAAAACCTATCGCCAAGCGTCTATATCGTTTGCGCCCAAAACGCCGCGAACACCCGCTCTTAACTCGTGTTGGATGGGGTTTTATGGCACTGCTGATGGTAAGTACACTGGGTATTGATACCCTTCATTTGCGTACGCAAGAAGTGAGTTATGCGCTCTCGCCCAAAGCAGAGCAGCTACTCGGCGAGCAACGAATATCCTATGCAGACCGCTTAAAGCTCGACCAAAAACAGCAGGCGTACCAATATAATCAAGGTTTTCAGCCAGGTCTTGGAACGGCAGGGCAGGTAGGAGGCCCAAAGTTTACGGCATCTTTTTATCTTAATCCAAAAGACGGCGTGACCGTAACCGACGCCGTGAACGGGGTCTCAGCTACTTTTAAACCGACATTTCAACTCAGTGAGCCACGGCAGCAAGACGGAAGGCTAGTGTATCCCTTGCAGGGTTCAAGTGCACAAAAAGTGTATTCACTTCGGGCGAGTAGCATCAAGGAAGATATTGTGTTGAATACGCCCAGTACAAACGAAATGAAGTTTGTTTATAACCTAGGGTTGGCTGATGGAACTGAGGCACGGCTTGAGGGTGATGGTAGCTTGGGGATATACGGAGTATCCCCGACGTTGCTTGGTAAAGTGGCTACTGGGAGTGATGCGGATGTGGCTACGCTCGAGTCTGCCCGGCGCAATGGCGAGAAAAATACGCTGCTATTTCGGTTTCCTGCACCCTTTATTCGTGAATACGGTAAAAAAC
>JBASZU010000024.1:0-30438 GCA_049661165.1 Saccharimonadales bacterium (SeqCode) | reverse complement strand
TTGGCCAGCGCTTGGTGCGTCGCATAGGCAAAAACAATGAGCAATACCAATCGAGTGCTGTCGAGACCGCGACAATAAAAGCCGCTCTTGGCAACTTTTTGCCCAAAGATTCGGAACACATGGCCTCAGTCGCAAAAGACCTGGGTTATGAAGGCTTGCCATTAGCTAGTGATACCGCTTATACTTTAACTAGGGGCAAGGATAGCCCTAGTTCGCCGGGCGGCTACAAGGGTCGCATGGGACTATACGAAGTCTTTGAGGTTAGCGAGCAAATCCAGCAGCTTATCTTGAAGCGATCAACTAGCTCTGAGATTCAGGCTCAAGCTGAAAAAGAAGGTATGGTGACGATGCGCCAGGATGGGTATTTCAAAGCGTTGGCGGCACAAACAACCGTGCAAGAAGTTAATAGGGTCGCATCGGCTGATAGCGCATAAACAGTAACATAAGGTGGGTTATGACAAATAACAAATCCAGACCAAGCACAAGCAAAAAAACGATTCGTAACAGTGCACGAACAAAAGAGGAGTCATAATGGCCGGTTCACTCCGCATTGAAATTCTGCTAGAAGAAGTAGTTAAAAAGAAGGCTTCAGACCTTCATCTTCAGGTAGGCTTACCTCCGATGCTTCGTGTTGACGGCTCGCTCATACCTGTGTCGGCCGCAGATATACTCACCGAAGAAACCGTCGAAACGCTTATCTTTGCTATTCTAGACGAAGACCAAAAGCAAATTCTCTTAAAAGACAAAGAATTCGACTTTAGCTTTGCGTTTGGCGACCTCGGGCGTTTTCGTGTCAACGCCTTTCATGAACGGGGTAACCTGGCGGCAGCCCTACGACTTATTCCAAACGAGATGCTAACTATTGAGCAGCTCGGGTTGCCGCAGATCGTCTCGAAGTTTGCTGAATATCCGCGTGGCTTAGTGCTGGTCACTGGGCCAACTGGTTCGGGTAAGTCTACTAGCTTGGCAGCACTTATCCATAAGATCAACATGGAGCAAGGGAAGCACATTATTACCATCGAAGACCCCATAGAGTACACGCATAAAAGTAATAAATCCATCATCGTACAGCGCGAAGTGCACTACGATACGTACTCATTCAGTGCAGCGCTTCGTTCCAGCCTACGCGAAGATCCAGATGTTGTGCTAATCGGTGAGATGCGCGATCTCGAAACCATAGCAAGCGCAATAACCATTGCCGAAACGGGTCACCTTGTCTTTGCGACGCTTCATACCAATAGCGCCGCCCAAAGTATCGACCGCATGGTCGATGTGTTCCCGCCGCACCAACAGCCGCAAATTCGCGCACAACTAAGCAACATCCTCATGGCCATTTGTAGCCAAAGGCTTATCCCCGCCATTGGCGGTGGTCGCATTGCGGCTGCCGAAATTCTTGTGGCGACTCCTGCGGTTCGCAACATCATACGCGAAGGCAAAACTCACCAACTCGATGCTGTTATTCAAACCGGTGCGGAATTTGGTATGCAGAGTATGGACAAGCAACTTGTGCAACTTATTCACTCAGGAACGATTAGCTATGACGAAGCTCGCAACTATGCCATAGACATTGATGAATTAGACAGATTGATGAGGGATTAATGCTAACATATAGCTACACAGCGCGTAATCCGCAGACCGGCAAGCAGGTGAAAGCAACCGTTCAGGCAGACAGCGAGGCTGCTGCCGCAAAATTAATTAGCGCCGAAGGACTCGTTCCTACAGATGTAACCCTCGAATCCTCCTCTCCTGGAATGAATTTTTTCAAGGGGCGTATAAAAGCTAAAGATCGAGTGCTTTTTAGTCGCCAGCTAAGCACGCTTATTAATGCAGGCCTGCCCCTGCTGCAGGCGCTAAGGAGCGTAAACAGCCAGGCGACGAGTAAACCGCTCAAGGTAGTGTTGAGTCAAGTCATTGGAGATGTTGAAGGTGGTGGCACACTTGCGGCCGCTATGGGGAAATTTCCGCGCGTTTTCAACCCTGTTTATATTGCGTTGATTGCGGCCGGGGAATCATCGGGAACGCTCGATCAAGCTCTTGACCGTCTTGCCGTACAACAAGAGAAAGAAGCTGACCTGAATGCAAAAATCAAAGGTGCAATGATATATCCTCTCGTTGTTGTATTAGTCATGATGGCAGTTGTGGGATTTATGGTGGTGAAGGTGTTGCCTCAGGTAAAAAATATATACGACGGTATGCAAAACGCTCAGCTACCGCTAATTACCAGAGTCCTACTAAGTATTTCTGATTTTACCATCCACTTTTGGTGGGTTATGCTTTTGGCGCTCGGTTTCGCAATTTTCTTTACAACGCGCTGGGCGCGCACTGGCCCAGGCAAAGAGGTGATTGATAAACTGAAAATGAGCGCATGGCCCATAGGAAGCCTTTTTATGAAGGTCTACATGGCCAGATTTGCGCGTACGGGCACAACGCTAGTATCTACCGGTGTTCCGTTATTGCAGATGCTCAGCATTACCTCCAAGGCAGTCAACAACGTGCATATTGAAAAATCAATTATGAGAGCTTCGGAAAAAGTCAAAGGAGGCAAAAGTCTCGCCGATAGTTTAGAAAATGATCCGCACTTTCTCCCGCTGGTGCCGAGTATGATGCGTATTGGCGAGCAATCGGGTGCACTTGAGCAGATGATGACAAAAGTTGCTGATTATTACGAAAAAGAAGTCGATACAGAAGTGGAAACCATATCCTCTATCATAGAGCCCGTCATGATGGTGTTACTTGGAATTGTCGCATTCATCATAGTTGCCGCAGTTCTTCTGCCCATCTATGGATTAGCGGGAAAGAATGGGTTGGGTGGTGTGTAAGATATTTCACAGAACGGTCTTACTGCAGCGTACGAGACTCAATACATGAATATCGCCTATTGTAATATACTAAACCATTCAGTATTATTTGAAGCATAAGTAGAATTAAATAAGCAAAGGGGCACTTGCTATATGCAAAAAACTACACAGCGATCTAAGCAACAGGGTTTCACAATTATTGAAGTGTTGATAGTACTGGCTATAGCCGGTCTTATTCTGCTCATTGTATTCCTGGCGGTACCGGCATTGCAGCGGAATAGTCGGAATACTGCCATTCGGAATGATGCGTCCAATGTTTTGAGCGGTGTGAATGAGTTTCAGGCCGCAAACAATGGTAAGATGCCGTCAAATATCCCCGATCCCGGCGGCGCGACAGATGTCGTCATTGGTGTCACTCCTGACAGTCCGGTGACATCTAAGGTGAGAGCCGGAACACAAATTCGGTTTAATGGGGCAGATCCCTCGGCCATTGCGGATACGGGTATCATAAATATTCGAATAAACTACGGCTGTAATGCAAATACACCTACCGCCAAACCTCGTGCTGTGGCGGCTACCTATGTCGTCGAGACTGGTGGCACCGGTGTCGCTCGTCAGTGCACAGAGAGTTAGCCTCGGTTACAATTGCAATCCGTCGGTAGTTATAAGAGCGTCCTGCGGGACGCTCTTATGCGGCGAATAGCCACAGGCCAGCAAACTTGCTATTATGATTGAAATGGTTATCGTTTTATTTTTTTTCGGGTTATTGTGCGGAAGTTTTGTTAATGCCCTCATCTGGAGGCTGCATGCTCAGAGCAATCCAACCCGTAGAAAGAATAATTCGAAACGTGCAGCCAGGCATCGGAACGCAAACTTATCAATATGGACCGGGAGGAGCGTGTGTACGCGCTGTTACCATGTATTGGCTGCTAAAGATCTTATCCCGCTCGTTAGCTGGCTGATGCTACATGGGAGATGCCGGTATTGCCATAAAACTATTTCTCGCCAGTATCCTCTGGTGGAATGTTTCACCGGCTTGCTATTTATTGGTTTGTTTTTGTGCTGGCCGTTTTCGCTTCATGGGATTGGTTTGGTTTTATTTATCTTTACGCTCATGTGTAGCGTACTGTTTGTTGCACTAGGGGTATATGATTACAAATGGTACATTCTACCCGATAAACTAGTCTTTACTCTACTCGGGGTTGCTATCTTGCAGGCAGCTGCAATGAGTATACTTCACCGAGAGTGGCGCCTGCTTATCGATCCTGCTCTAGGTGGGATACTATTGTTCGGATTGTTTTGGCTTATTTATCAAATTTCGGACGGGCAAGGGATTGGCGGGGGAGATGTCAAATTGGCTTTGCCGCTCGGAATCATTGCAGGCAATCCTATCAAGGCGCTGCTGGTGCTTTTCTTCGCATCGATGCTGGGCACTCTAGGCAGCATATCTTTGCTAAAACAGGGAAAAGCGGGTCTACAAAAGCACATACCTTTTGGGCCATACCTCCTAGCAGCCTGCATTCTAGTAGTACTTTTTTCAGACCGTATCGGTGAGTGGTATACCAGCTCTCTATTGTGAAAGAATAATTGTCTATTACCATATCGCTTATGCTATACTGGGCGTATGATTAGGGGTGGCGATACCACACCGGCACAGGGTTTTACTGTTGTTGAAACGCTTATTGTCCTGGCTGTGACAAGCGCACTGTTCCTCAGTGCGGCTATACTAATAAATGGTCGGCAGCAGAAGACTGAGTTCGCCGTTGGCATACGCGGTCTCCAGCAGCAAATCCAACAGAGTATAAACGAAACACGAACCGGAAACTACCCATCAGCGGGCGGCTTTACCTGTGCGGATAGCGGCCCACACAATGTTACAATTACTGCTTCGGTGGGCAAAGAACAGGGGACAAATGGCGAGTGTATCTTTGCAGGAAAAACACTAGTTTTTGACCCGGCAGATCATCCGAATAGCTTTTTTGTTTACTCGCTCGCTGCACGGAGGCTCATAAGCGGTCAAGAGGTTAAGTATGCGGCGGATGCAAAAATTACTGCCGTTGCCCCAACGAGCTCCAACCCGTCCATCCCAGATTTGACAAGCAAAATTGATATACCGAATAGTATTGAGTACGTAAAGGGAAGATCTGTCGGTGCTGGTGCTTGGAATACAAATGTCCAATCATTTGCTCTGTTGTCTACATTTGCTGATTTCCAGTCGGTTGGAAATGGATCCGGGGGATCCCAGAAAATAAGACTTGCTGGATACGGAGCATGGAACCCATCCGATGAAGTAAACAACATCAATAAAGAGATGAACAACCCGTATGCCAACAGGTACCCTGCGTTTGCGAATGGCATTGAACTTTGTTTTAAGAGCGGGGGTACGAATCAGTCTGGCCTAATCACCATTTCCAATGGGTTAGAAGTGAAGCTGAGCATAAAAAATGGGACTGGGTGCTGAAACAATGCGTATTTTTAAAGCTCATGCACGAAGGAAGCAGGCAGGCGATACCATTGTCGAGGTGCTGATAGCGGTTGGTATTGTGAGTATGGTGCTTGTGAGCGCCTATGCGGTTACCAATCGTAATGTTCGCGCATCACAGGAGACCCAAGAACAAATGTATGCCCAAAAACTTGCCGAACAACAAGCCGAACTGTTGCGCTCAACTAGTATTTCGTCTGGTGGCGGCTGTTTTAATAGTACTAATGTGTTCGTTATTTCGGCGCCTCATAGTGCGGCTTGTGAACGGAGTAACGGGGGGGCTAAATACGGGGTATCTATTACGAACTCTGGTTCGCGCTACAAGGTAAACATCGACTGGGTGACTCTAGGAGGTGGAACCTCGAATGTAACAATATACTATTGGACGGCAGGGTGATGAAACGCTTACGTACTATCCAAAGTGACTTGCGGGGATTTACGATAACGGAAATGATGATTGCGACGATGGTGTTTTCTGTTATCTTGCTCGTTATCTCTATGGGTATTGTGTCTTTCAGCAATCGTTACTATAAAGCCTCAAACCAATCAACAACACAAAATACAGCTCGATCAATCATTGATTCTATAAGCCAGGCTATACAGTTTGGTACCGCTAATGTGTTCCCAAGCGGGGTAAATAACTATTTTTGCGCTGGTGGAAATCTATTTATGTTTGATACCACAGGGGCGATGTATACCGGCATAGCAGGCCAAAGAGGGGTATATATGGTGCCAATGGATGGAATAGCGATGGCGGGTAGCTTATGCCACAATCAGTCTTTGCTTTCTGGCCAGCAGTTACTAGGCGAACGGATGCGCATAACACAACTTTCGGTTGTACAGATCCCTGCCGTATCAAATATGTATAGCATAAGCATCTCAATCGCATATGGTGAAAATGATCTTCTGTGCGCCCCGTCCACACACCCATCGAGTTGTGATTCAACAGCTGTTACGCTGACAGATGCACAGCTACGGGCTTCGCCAGATGTTACCTGTAAGGGTAGAACCGGATCGCAGTTTTGTGCAACAAGTCGATTGACGACAACTGTTCAAAAAAGGGTGTAAAAAGCACGGGGGTCGTGTACAATGAAAGTAACCATGAGTAGCTTAGTGATAAAGGACGATAAAGGACTCGTTTCGTTCATGATTACAATCATCATGATGCTTGTCATCACGCTCATCGTTATTGGCTTTACGCAGGTCTCGAATCGTAACCGTAGGGAGTCGCTTGATCGCCAGTTGAGTACTCAAGCATTCTATGCTGCAGAGTCTGGTGTAAACGAGGCGCTCAAAGTGCTTCGAACGAGTCCAACTGCAGAACAGAGTAGTTGTGACGGTGTTGTTTTCCCCGCACAATCATTGAGCGTAAACCCATCCGTCAAATACACCTGTGTTCTTGTCGATCCATTTGTGCCAGATATTATCACTGGCCTGAATGCTATGTCCTCGACGGTGTTCCCTTTTGATACAGTTGATGCTGGCGGTAATCCAGTAGCTCCAACGAGATTAACATTCAAGTGGTCCCAGCCCCAAGGTGGTCCGACATCAACTGCCGGTTGTCCTCTTGGAAGCGGTCAATTCAGATCATCCATAAGCTACAGCTGTAATTATGGGTTACTACGAGTGGATATCGTCAAAGCACCGTTTAACTTTTCGGGCGGCGCTGCATCTCTTAACGCCTTGACTTCTACGTTTTTCTTGCAACCTACAAGAGCTGGTGGCGGGCCGGCCTCGTATAGCATCGGTTCATCGAACGCGTATATTATACCTTCGCCCTGTGTTGCTGCAACCGCATCTTGTACGGCATCAATTCCACTGAGTGCTGGTTCCCAGGTAGCAAATTATAACGCGCGGCTTACCATGTACTATCGTGACGCAGAGACAGTCACGATTGATGCATTTAATGGTGCCACATCCCTTGATTTCAAAAATGCACAAGCAAGCATAGACTCCACCGGTAAGGCGATTGATGTTTTGCGTAGAATAAAAGTTCGCGCTCGGTTAAACACGCCAGACCCGACATTACCCCCCGGCGCAATACAATCCCAATCCAGCGTGTGCAAAAGATTTACGGCTGCGCCGGGACTGTACTCGTCTTTCTGCCCATAGCACTTTTCTGTGGGAATCTCGTGGGTTAGGCCATTCCTGTATTGTCTTGTCGCGATGAAGGCTTTGATGATTCATAGCCTCTGGTTATGCCAAGTTCGGATTAAGGAAATATTACATATGGTGGAATTTTTCGTGGACGGCTTTTAGGTGTGGGTCGGTGACGTGGGTGTAGATTTGCGTCGTAGAGATGTTGCTGTGGCCGAGCATGGCTTGAACTGAGCGCAGATCGGCACCGTTCATGAGCAAATTTGTTGCAAATGAGTGGCGCATGGTGTGTGGGCTGACGTGTTTGGTGATACCGGCGAGTAGGGCGTAGTGCGCGACAAGGCGCTGGACGCTTCGAGCGGTGAGGCGATGGAAATTACCGCTGCGGTCAACAGTTTTCCGGCCACCGTAGCGCATAAAAAGCGGTTTTGTTGTATCGGTACGCTTGTCGAGATACTGCTGAAGCCAGTCGGCTGCCACTGCGCTAATGAAAATGGGCCGGTCTTTTTGGCCTTTCCCCCGTACCATGAACTCGCGGCGTTTGAGGTTAATGTGATCGCGGTCGAGTCCTACAAGTTCAGACACGCGCAGGCCTGAGCTAAAGAGGAGCTCCAGGATTGCTCTGTCGCGTAGTCCGGCCACAGTGTCCGGATCGGGCTGGTCAAATAGACGCTGGAGTTCTTCTTCATTTAGGAATGTCACTTGGGGTCGTTTCGTCCGGGATAGCTCTATGGTATCTGGTGCCATGCACTTCATTTCGCGTTTATGACAAAATTTTAGAAAGCTACGCAGGGCAATGAGGTGGTAGTTTAGCGTTGTTTTTTGTAGCTCATCGTTTACATTGGTACCAAGTCGGTTTAGCCACAAACGCCATTTACGTACCAGTTCTTGGTCTATATCCTGCACGGTGATGTCACCGGCGTAGTCGGCAAGGCGCGTTAGGTAGTGGTCGTAATTGCGAATCGTTTTCTGGGAGCGGTTTTGCTCTATTTCGAGATATTCCAGGAAGTCTGTCTTGGCTTTTGTAAACTGCATATGAATAAGTATCAAGTATCTAGAACCAAGTAGCAAGTAGTCAGTCGCAGCAAATACGAATATGTAGTTTATTTTTATCTCTTTGCATCACTTCTTGCTTGCGCTGCTGGGATGAGGATTGACACGACCCACGATACTTGTTCAGGCTCGGTTAGCTGCTCTACGGGTATGAGAACTTCCGGGATTTCGAAATTGTAGGGATGCTCAAAATCACCTTCCCTACGTTTACCGTAAATTTTGTAATTTGCGTAATAGTCTGCCAGGGTAGTCCTATGTGACCAGTATTGACGCCCGGCTAACTCAAGAATCTGGCGAGCGCCTGCAGAAAGTGCACCGGTCTTGGGGTCAAACCTGTCATACCCAATCCTCTTGACGGCTTTTTCAAGAATTCCCGCGTCGAATACGAATATTTTTTCCGGATCGACACTAATAGAAAGTACAACGGGCTGCTTACCAGCTTCCGCGGCTCTTTTTGCACCCAGAGAAAAACGTGTCAAGCGGTCTAGTGGCCGTGCATGTGCGAAGACATTGTTTGTGTGGCTGACGCCTAGATGTACTAACTCTTTGGGTCTTACGGTATCAATAACTTCGTCTAGTGCGTGCCGAAGAGGGTAGGCTTCTCCAGCGCTGGTTGTATCAAATCCAGAATCTAATATCGTCTGGCCAGTCTCACGGTCGGTTATATGGTAGACGACGCCAGGTTCATCAAGAGGAGGGCGTTTTTCTTCTAATTCAGTTATTTTTTGTATTTCTGCTGACGAGAGCATGATAATTAAATATAACACAAAATAGAAATAATTGCAATATCCGTATAGAAAATAGCACGTAGTTATTTAGTAACGCATCTGTTACAATCCTAGATAAAAGAAAGGATTTTCTCTATGGAACAGACGCTTGTAGTATTTAAGCCCGACGCCGTGATGCGTGGTATAGTAGGGGAGATTTTAACCCGATTTGAGCGCGCTGGTTTCAAAGTAGTGGGTATGAAGATGGTCAAGCCAGAGTATGAGCATTTTCATGGGCATTACGAGGGCATTGGAACACTCAAAACCCGCAAGGGCGAGGAAATATTTGAAAGCCAGCTGGCAGCCATGCAGGTAGGGCCGGTGATTGCTATGGTGCTTGAAGGCGTTGAGGCGGTTGAGTTTGTGCGGAAGATGGTGGGCGACACCCAACCAAAGACGGCGCTGCCAGGTACAATCCGCGGTGATTATGCACATGTTACCTATGGCCAGGCGGCCTCTGTTGGCATGGGGGTAGCAAACCTTGTACACGCTTCAGCTACCACTGATGAAGCCGAAAAGGAAATCAATCATTGGTTTAGTGATAGCGAGCTTTTCTCCTACGAAACGGTACACGAATTCTTTACTCAGCCACGCAAAAAAGCAAGATAATACCCTAAATTATAGAGGAGGGACTCGCCCCTGTTAGGATGTTTCGGAATGAATATGAAACTTCCAACCTCCCTCTAAAGCCTCCGCTATCGCTTGGTTTGCTTCGCTCAATTTCAGATGAAACATTGTAAAACCGAGCACATTTTGTGCTCATGTGTACCGCTGGGAGGAGTGCGCCGAAGGCGCGCGTCTTCCGGCGTAGCTGGAGGCGAACCAGTGCTATGGTAAGATTATGGTGTGTCCCGATAGTTCAACGGATAGAATAACTCCGTCCTAAGGAGCAGATGTTGGTTCGATTCCAGCTCGGGATACCAAGAAGCTATGAAAAATCCTGCAGAAATCGTCGCTTTCGGAGGCTGTTACCTGGATATCAATGCCAGTGGTCTACCATTCGGTGCTATGGGTATTGGCACAGAAACGGAAATGCGAACCCCAACGTACGACTGCTTGCCCGGTGGGTCTGGGATTAACTTTTCGCGGGCGTTGAAGAGCCAAGGAGTAGAAGCACTATTTCTGGGTATGAGGGGTGACGATGTAGTCGGCGACCTACTTGAAACACTTCTAAAGGACGAAGGTATACACGCCGATCTGCAGGCCGCGCCTGGTAAGCATACCAATGTGGGGATAGGTGCGGTCGGTAAAGATGGCAGTCATGTTGTCTTTAGCCTCGGAGATGCCAATCAGGAACTGACACTGAAGACTTTATTGCCCCGTTTAGAAAAGTACCTGCCAACGGCGAGGTACCTCTACATGGGAACATTGTATAAATTAGATCGATTGGCAGCGCACTTTTGTGACATCATTGCTTAGGCTCATGAAAATGGTGTTCAGGTTGTTATAGATCACGGCAGAATAACCCCTTCCGCACCAGAGGAACGGTTTGTGCAGGTTAGGGAGGCAGTACTTCGGGCGGATTACTATCTACCAAGTCGGGCAGAGTTTCTCCAAACATGGGGTGTTTCTGACGCCGAAGAGGGCTTGCGGAAATTGGCTAAAGAGGCGACCACTCTTTGCGTCATCCTAAAAGATGGGGCTCAAGGAGCCCACTATGTAGACAAAGGAAAGCTCATAACAGTGCCCGCACAACGAGTCAACAGCGCAAACAATGCCTCTGGAGCGGGCGACAGCTTTAATGCGGGCTTTCTATCTGGCTTACTTTCGGGGGAGGATCTTCGCGGTGCCGTTGAAGGAGGCTGCAAGGTCGCGGCCGAACACATTAGTAAAAGTTAACCGGTCAGTGCGTTAGCTTGCGTCACAGGCTGCATCCTATATGGCCAAATCTGCTACAATACGCTTATGGCCAAAGATAAGATGGCAAATATGACGAGTTCTGGTAAGGCGAAGTATTTTGACGATCAGTTCGATGACGAAGAAGTTTTGTACGTCTTCCGTAAGCATCCGATTGTGATGCGAAAGGGGCTAGTGGTAGGCTCTCTTGGACTACTCGTTGGGCCGCTCTACACACTTTTTTTGACATATAGCAACAGTACCAATCCCCCGTCGATGACATTTTTCTATCTGAGTTTTTTGGTAAGTGTGGTTCTCAGCGGCTTGCTGTTTTTTCCGTCATGGATGAGCTGGTATTTTAGCGTATTCATTGTCACTAACCAGCGGTTTATACAAATAACGCAAAAAGGTTTTTTCCACCGAAGCGTGGTAGATATGGGGTTAAACCAGATACAAATGGTGAACTATGAAGTGAAAGGGCTACAGGAAACATTGCTTGGTTATGGTACGATAATGATGCAGACTTTTGTGGGTGATTTGCTCATACACTACATCCACCATCCTGCAAAGATTCAAAAACACCTGCTAGAAATACTGCGTAAAGAAGGGGTTTCTGCAACATCTTTGATGCAGAACGAGGATTGAATACGTGAAAACAGCTAAGATTAATCGCAAAAAACTTTCTTTGCCAAAACGGCCGAAAAGTACACGCATGAAAAAAATTCGCGCCGTAGTTCCCCAGGTTGCGCAACGGTTTCGTAAACCAACGCTCCAACAGCAAACTGAATCTGCCCTCAGTACGGTGCCACGTATTACTAATGAAACAGTCGCTGAGCACCGCGAAGAGGTTCTCAAAGGTGCGCGAAAATTCAAATATCCGCTAGAGCACTCAAAACACCGCATAGTCATTGTGTCGACTGCGTTACTGGTGGTGGGACTAGTGGCATTTTTTGTTTACACATGCCTCAGCCTGTATCGATACCAAACAACTTCCTCATTTATGTATCGAGTAACGCAAATTATTCCATTTCCGGTTGCAGAAGCTGGCGGACGCTGGGTGTCGTATGAGAGCTACTTGTTTGAGCTCAGACGCTATATGCACTACTACGAGACTCAGCAGCAGGTGAATTTCGAGGTAGAAGGAAAGCAGCAGCTTGGAATCTACCGACCGAAAGCGTTGCAACAGGTTATTGACGATGCCTACGTGAAAGAGCTGGCAGCTCGTAACAGGGTTAAGGTATCCGAACGGGAGGTGTCTGATGCAATCGCAACACTTAGAGCTCAGAACCAGCTTGGGTCAAACAACGAAGAGCTTGCGAGTGTCACGCAGAAATTTTTTGGTTGGTCGCTTGATGATTTTCGTCGGCAGTTGAAGCAGGAGCTGTTAGCACAGAAAGTTGCCGCCAAGTTAGATACTGAAGCGTATGCAAGGGCGCAGAATATATTGCTTCAGGCAAAAAATGGCGCCGACTTTGCGGCACTCGCGACGCAAGCATCGGATGATGAAGCTACTAAGGCAAATGGCGGGCAGTATGCCGACACGGCAATCACGTTATCTAGTCGTGAGGTTCCCCCCGTTGTCGTACGGGCACTGGGTGAGCTGCAGGTCGGGCAGGTATCGGAGATTATTACAACACCAACTGCTTTTGAGGTAGTAAAGCTGCTGGCTTCAGAGGGTGGCAAATACAAAGCCGCGCACATTGGGGTTCGGTTTAAAGATGTAGCTGCCTATATTCAGCCCCAAGAAAAATCTCATCCACCGAAGCGCTTCATCACCGTAAAGACCCCAAATTAGTTGCTTTTCTCTCAGCGGTTTGTTAAACTGACCTCTGTTACAGTCTCGAGGCAAAACAGCGTTTTTCTCGATGGTCGATTATCTGACCTACTCTAGTTAGGGTGATTGTAGACTTACTCTACAAAAGACCAAACCAGGGAGCGAAGTCGACCGTTTGGACTTTTGAGAGGAGGAACCTAGGCATAGGTCGAAGCTTTTGCCATGGGCAAAACGAGACTTAGCCGTCAGTTCCGATGGGCGCCCGCAAGACGAAGAGGCCTATCACGCCTCGTTTGATCCGGAGGAGATCGCCGGTTCGGCGGACGAGGAACGGAGTCAAAAAGATGCTTGCATGTTTTTGATGAGTACCGCAGGGAGGAGCCCGACAAAGGAGGGCGATATCCGGTCGGGCCGACCTAATTAACAAAATAATCTGGTACAATTACACCTGTATGCGCCCGTAGTGAAGAGGCCTATCACGCCTCCCTGTCACGGAGGAGATCGCCGGTTCGAATCCGGTCGGGCGCGCCACTAAAAAAGTCTCACAAAAGGTGGGGCTTTTTTAGTGGTCTGCGCGTCGGTTTGAGTCGGCGATTAGTGAGCGAAGCGAACGTAGATTGCCGGTTCGTACAGGATTGAGCGTGCAGCTGCTTGCAGCGAAAAGCGAAATCCGTGCCACATCCGGTCGGGCGCGCCAAGAAATACGACTCATGCCGAAGGTGTGGGTCGTATTTCTTTATGTGTCGGCAGTGGTGAGAACTGCCCGAAGGGCGAAGTTCGGTGTAGTGAAGCGAAAAAGCCCACCAACGATGGATGCTATCTGGTCGGACCCGCCAGCACGCTGGTTACCCATGCGTTTTGAGTGTCAATTCGGGGCGAAGAGACGTTTGACTTTTTAAATTATTTAATGCTAATATTATTCAGCCTGTTAGAAACAAAATAAAAATGCCTGAAACAATTCCAAGCAACATTCACGTTACGAACCCTAGCCTGACAACAGGTAATTCTACCGCAATGCCCCAAGAAGCACCGTATAGAACGGTTCAGTTTGGTAAAGTTTATGACGAACTTCAAGTTGGCCAAGCTGTTAATATAGCTACTTTGGGCAACATTTTCGTTGAAATAGACGCGGAAAATTTAGGACTTGAAGAAGTAACATTAGAAAACTTAGAAAAAGGTTGGGAGTCCCAGAGCGAAGCCTTCACCAAGGGCTTGAGAGAACACGGGATTGAAACTGACCCGTTTACAGTTTTTAAGTGGTATCAGATACAGCGCAAGGTATTTCGTACACTTGGTATCCCCAATCTTAATGCGGGCGAACGGAACAGGCGTTTTGTTAAGAAAAATGATAGAGTTAAGCTATCAGAAACTAAAGGCTTTGCTATGTGTTCTGAATACGCCATCTTATCAGCCTTTATAGCCCAAAAGGTTGGCGAACCAGCGCACCTTATCATCGGTGCAGCCGTTACTGGGCATGACGACCAATGGCGAGAAGCTCACGCCTTTGTATGGGTAGATGGCCTTAACGCAGTGTTTGATGGCGTACAGGCTCAGAGCGATGGTGAATATCCTGCCTTAATGATTCCTAAGACACCCGTAGGCTTTGAAGCATTAGAAGCAGGAATGGATATTGAAGGACGGCGCATAGGTACTAACTTTACTGCCCACTATGGTTTACAAGCGGGTGGTTTTGGCGTAATGTCTGCTCACGATTCATTGTAGTTTCTAGCGAGGCATAGTAGTTTCATATAGCTTTCGTGAAGTAGTGCCAAATAAAATGACTCATGCCGAAGGTATGGGTCATTTTATTTGCTTGCTCTCGTCGGGTTTGAGCAGGCGATCAGCGAACGGAGTGAGCGTAGATTGCCGGTTTGTACAGGATTGAGCGTGCAGCTGCTTGCAGCGAAAAGCGAAATCCGTGCTTATCCAGTCGGGCGCCACTAAGTGTAATATTTCACACAAATATCTTACTTACATATAGCACAAGGAGTGCATGCCAGTGATTTTTTCTTCTTGCGCATTAAAATACGGTGTCGTATACTTCGAATTACAACAGAGGTAATAAGGGGAGATACGTCTTATGGCAAAATCAAATCATGTAAAAGGTTTTGTGGACTTTGTTCGCGAGCAGGGCGTCGTTGGCTTGGCAGTTGGTTTGGCTATCGGTACTGCTGCGGGTGCCGCGGTTAAAGAAATCGTCGACCAATTCATTAGCCCAATAGTCGGTTTCATCCTCGGTGGTGCCGACTTAAACGGACTAGAGTGGAACACCGGGCTTAGCCGCGGTGGAGAAGACCTTATCTTCGGCTGGGGAGCAATCCTTGGTGCGGTGATTACTCTGCTCGCAACTGCATTTGTGGTCTACCAAATAGTCCACATGGCCAAACTTGACCGCATGGATAAGAAGAAAGACTAGTAGTTTTTCTATACAAAAAACGGAGTCATTGTACTCCGTTTTTTGTTTATAAATTGTTTTCGCTGCATCTAGACTTACGATTGTTTCTTGGAACAAGCCGTTAGGCGAGCTTCCAGTGGGTATGCCATATTCGGTCATTCCGAATATGAGCCGTTGAGGGGCGAGCCCCTCATGTATTTGGTGCAGCATTATTTACAAAGTTAGCACCTTATCGACCAGTCACGAGGCGACAGCCGAGCTTTAGGGGGAGTAGGCCGTATTCGGATTCATTCCGAATATGAGCCGTTGAGGGGCGAGCCCCTCATATATTTGGTGCGGGTGGGGGGAGTCGAACCCCCGTCTCAGCCTTGGGAAGGCTACATAATGGCCGTTATACGACACCCGCTCGCCTGTATCATAGCATAAATGGAGTTCGACAGGAGTCGACTTACCTTCGGCGAGCCCGAAACTTCACGGCGGCAAGCCAGCTTGCCCCGGAAGATTTCCTTGCGATCCGCCACTGGCGGATCTCACCCCGTCTCAGCCTTACGGAAGGCTACATAATGGCTGTTACGTGACACCCGCGCTTCTTGTCTTAGTGCAAGAAGCAATTATCATTTAGCAATTATCAATTAACAATGGTTACAGGCAAAAGCCTTGCCTTTGCTTTCGTAAACCGGCTCCGCTGGAGTGAGCGCAATTGAAAATTGAAAATTGTGGATTGAAAATTGCTTTGTTTTAGACAAAGCCTGGAGCCACCTGCCAGGATCGAACTGGCGACCTTCTCGTTACGAATGAGATGCTCTACCAACTGAGCTAAGGTGGCACGCCGCTGGACGACTCTGATTATATCAAATAGTTGTTTACTTACGAACACTGCGGTATAGCATCGATTCTACAAGATATTCTGCTACAATACAGTACTAGTTTATGTCATCACAAAAGCATTTTATTCAAGACCGTACGGCGCTATTGCTTGTTAGCGTAAACACTTTTCTTGCCCTCTCCGCGGTTGTGCTCGTTGCGCTCAAACTAAACGCCAGTAGGGGTACCGCGAGTTACATCATATCGTATCGCTCCTCACTTGGCATAGATGGCTATACTCAGGGTACGGTATGGGATGTCGGCAGCTTTATAGTTGCTGCTGTGTTAGCACTACTTATTGGGACAGTTCTTGGCTACCGTGCTTACCCTATCAAACGTGAGCTATCACTCGCGGTGCTCACTCTAACCGTCCTACTACTTGTTCTTGTTATCATAGTCAGTAACGCACTCTTGCTGCTACGCTAGCCATGACAGATCTCGAGATTCCGTTTGAGAAAGATAGGAGGGGGCACTATCGTTTTTTCGAGATGTTGCCCGGGATGCTCAGTTGGACTATGCTGGCTCTACCGTTCATCTTGAGTTTTATTAATATTCGTCTAGCCGCGTTATTCATGTTTGTTTACATTCTTATCAATTTTTCCAGAGGAATGGCCGGCGCAATTCGTTCGATGCAGGGGTATCACACCATGCGAGAACACCGTAAATTGCCTTGGCCGGCTATGCTGAAAGAACTTGCACTTGGAGAAGTTCCGGCACAGGCAAAACGGCCACAGTGGCACGCCTATGCGATTTCACAAGCCAAAGAACGATCTTTGCTAATGCACCCAGATAAGATCGTCCATGCAATCATCATCGCCACCTACAAAGAATCCCGCGATGTGCTGCAGCCGACTATTGAGGCAATTCTAGCATCTGAGTACAATATGCAACAAGTCATTCTTATATTGGCGTACGAGGGCAGGGCGGGTAGTGCGACCGCAAGCCAGTCGCAAGAGCTTATGGCCGCTTACAAGGGGAAGTTTCTGGATACTATGGCTCTATGCCACCCGGCAAATATTGAAGGGGAAATTATCGGCAAAGGTGGCAACGTTACCTATGCGGGCAAACAACTACAAGTGTACCTCAAGAAACACAAGATTGACGCACTGCGAGTACTCGTCACGACGTTGGATGCCGACAATCGTCCAGATAAACACTACCTTACGGCTCTCAGCTACGCCTATATAATTTGCCCAGACCCAGTACACTCGTCATTCCAGCCCGTCGCACAATTTTCGAACAATATATGGGATGCTCCTGCCCCCATGCGAGTGCTCGCAACCGGCAATTCAATATCTCATTTGGTGAATTCGCTCCGCTCCCATGCAATACGCAATTTTTCCTCTCACGCCCAACCGATGGTAGCACTCATACAGACTAACTTTTGGAGCGTGCGTACTATCGTCGAAGATGGTCATCAGTTTTGGCGGTCATATTTTCGGTTTGAAGGCAATTACCGAGTGTATCCGCTACATTTACCGATATCCCAGGACGCAGTACTCTCAGACACATATCGCAAGACCATACGCGCCCAGTTTTTGCAGTATCGGCGCTGGACCTATGGTGCTTCCGATGTGGCATACGTTGTACATATGGGGCTATTTCGTAAAAACACCGTGCCAAAGCTTGATTTGCTAGCCAAGATATGGCGGCTCCTTGAGGGTCATGTGACATGGGCTGTCGGGCCGATGTTGGTCCTTTTTGGAGGATTTATCCCAGCACTATTTCACCCTAAGAGCTATGCTGCACTCGAGTTGCCACTTATCGTGAGCCGGGTGCAGACGCTTGCGCTCGTTATTGCTATGGTCACGGTGTTTCTGGCTCTTCGTACGCTGCCTCCAAAGCCCGCCCGCTATAAACACCACAGGAGTATCTTTATGGTGTTGCAGTGGGCGTACTTGCCTCTGACCACCCTAGTGTTTAACTCTTTTGCGGCTCTGTACTCTCAGACAAGACTCTTATTTGGCCGCTATATTTCGACGTTCGATGTCACAGACAAAGCTGTTGTATCTGAGAAGCCAGATGGCCATACGACAAAAACACTGTAGTTTGTAGCCGGCAAAGTGCTTAAGCGACCAAATTAGTTATGGAGTTGCAGCTGTGTTTTGCGCTAAAGAACGTGCGTGGTAGGCGGCGTAGTGGGTGGCGGAGGCATCATCAAAACAAGACAGCGTTTCGTGAGTAATACGTGCGATTGTGGAGGCCTCTATGGATGCCCCCGGACGAGAACTTAACAACTTTGCCGTAATTGTTGCCGCTAACGACCCAGCGGACGCAACAGCGTCTTGACGGTGACCGAGAGAAGCAAGGAGACTTACAAAGAGTAGATCTCTCTCGAAAGCACTGCAGTGCTCGCCGTGCGTAACGATGATATCTTCAGATAGAAGAGGTGCTTCGATGGTAGTAAATACAGCCTTACATACAAGACATGACCGCCTACGCCATGTTCTGCCAAGTCTCTTTTGTGGTCGCGAGTTACTCACGGCGGTTTTCCCGCCACAATATATACATACCATGTCAATATATTGACATAACCCTTACTAAAATTCTAGTGGAAAAGTCCTATTTTTCGGTGTATAAAGAAAATCGGCTTTCCCAGAGACCAGGAAAGCCGATGCATTGTCCTATGAAAGGGTGGAGAGCTTATGCAGTCCTTACCCGACGTACGCGCGAAATTCGCTTGACGCTCGGGAGCTCTTCATAAAACAACTGGAAGCCCGCGAGGGAGCTTGGTTGTTTGTTACTCAGAGATAACACCTCGTTTAACATGGTATAGTCTAGCAAAGCACCCCTTGCGTGTCAAGCAAAAACATTGTATACATAAGCAGTTTAACAGAGGTAATATGTGCCTGTTTCCGGTATGATATTACATGCTCATATATCGGTTTAGATACGTAGGTATACGCTCGCCGAACTAGAGCCTGACGAATTCGATGTGATTCGTATAATTGGCTATTATCAGTGAAAAGCCGCTCCTTTTGGAGCGGCTTTTCACTGGTGGGCGATGTAGGATTCGAACCTACCACCTCCACAACGTCAATGTGGCGCTCTAGCCAAATGAGCTAATCGCCCCTCGGTGAACCTACTTGACTATAGCAAACAGCCCGCCTCATTTCAAACGTCATAATGATACGTGACTGTCAAAGACACAGATGACACTGGCATATACCAAGTAAGGTATAAATTGTTAAAAAACGAGTTATCCACTTATCCACAGTTCTGCTAGTATTTTTAGTAAAAAGTACTAGCATCATGCAGCTAGTGTGTGTATACTAGCGTGTGAGGTGAGGTTTTGCCGAGAGGTTTTACCACACTAAGAATCGGACGTCTTTGCGAGAGCGTCCGATTTTTATATATTGAGAAAGACCTCAGTTTTCCTCGATGAGTCGTGAAATCGCAGTTTCCGGTCAGGCTGCTCCTTTCCCGGGCCTTTGGCTTACAAGAAGACTCCTTAGCACATCTGATATACTGAAGATAAGCGATGACGTGGATTCACCACCCACAGAGCTTCGTCGGTGTGGCAACAGAGTACGATAACTACAGTTGCAAGAGTAAACGCCCCAGGTGGAACCTCCGGATATCACCGGACCCGAGGCACGCTAGAGAAGACAATAAGTCTAATCAGCGTGTTTTTAATTTTTTCGGAGAAGGTCCAATGAAGGTTAGCAAACTGTCAAACGCAACATTTGAGTCACGGGAAGGATATGAAAGAGCTATCCTCTATAATGATGATGAATTTGGGTCGGCAACCAAACTACAACTAATGCGCTTGGCTGCTGGGAAAACTATTCGCCCACATCATCACGTTCAACGTACGGAGTGTTTCAGGATAGTGTCTGGTGAGGGTCAGATAAAAGTGAATGGGCAAGTGGTGGCAATATCACCTGACGATATAGTGCTCTGTGAGCCTGGGGATGTGCACGAATTTATCAACCTATCTGCCACGAAAGCACTCACATTCCTTGTAATCCGAACGAACGATCCGGGCAATAAGGATATGGTATGGGAAAAGTAAATCCAGCCAAGAAGTCTCTTGCAGAGCGTGTAGTCAACATTGTACTTATTGTTCTTATCGGTCTTATCATTGGCACTTGGCTGTCTTCATTGCACATACAAACTGGTGTGCTTCCTGTAAAATTTGGTAACCAAGTATATGCAGATGTAATTACAAACCCTGCTCCGCAAACGTGGTGCTCGGAAAGTGACCGCCAGCCAAAAGAAGTGTATGCCGGCTGGCCATTTGTTCGTACGAGTATGGTTGATGACACGGCGTGCAGCAGATTCGGGTCTTTTAGCTATGAATATTTGTATCCGATGGGCGAGGGCGCGAATATACTCGTCGGCATATGCCTAGGAGTCGGGTTGATAAAAGTTTGGTTTTTGCTCATGCGTGTGTTCATGGGAGTACTAGGGGATAATCCAAGGTATGCAGAAAGAAATCACACGATTGCTGGTCTTTTGATTTATATAGTACTTGGCTGTCTCGTATGGATTAGCATAGTAGTGCCCAGCATGAGTCCACCATCATCTCCCTATATTAAATCTGCAATGCCATTTTTAATAAATATTCCTGGTGAGACAATCCGCATATTGCGTAGCGATACGACACTTTCTCCCGCAGATTGTAGGGGAGTGACTTATGGGCGTGAATTCAAACAGTATTATGGTTTTCCGATTATCACAAGGGTAAGGGTGGTTGCACCAGATAATCCATGCTTGGCTGTAAAATATATCGAAACTGCGTATCCAATAGGCATATGGCTCAATATTTTGACGGTCACAGTACTTTTTATTCGCGGCTACTTTAAGACAAAACAAATAATTTTGGCTGACATAGAGATTGCCGAAGAGAAGGGGAGGATTACGTGAAACGATCATTAACCTATAGCAAGTTGATAACGTATTAATGAAAGTAAGGAGAGAAATGAGTAATAGTCAAGACGATCTGTATGCTATGAGGCATAGTTTGGCGCATATTTTGGCGACGGCGGTGCAAGACCTGTGGCCAGAGGTAAAGCTGGGCGTGGGGCCAGTGGTAGAAAATGGTTTTTATTACGATATCGACCTTGGGCCAGAGGTAAAACTCAGTGAAGACGATTTTCCGCGTATAGAGGAGAAAATGCGCGAAATCATAGGCTCGGCGCAGCCGTTTGAGCAGTTTACTATGCCGGTGCAAGAGGCACTACAATGGGCTCGGCAGTATGACCAGCCGTATAAAGAAGAGCTGCTTAATGACCTACAGCGCGAGGGCACAACGCTCGCTAAAGACCTAAATGCCGCTCTTATGGGCTTACCAGCGGGCATAGTGGGCTCTACGGCTCCGCAGGCAGTGATGGAGGTGAGTTTTTACCGCAACGGTGATTTTACCGACCTCTGCCGTGGTCCGCATGTAGAGTCGACTGATAAAGTTGGGGCATTCAAGCTTATGCGTGTGGCCGGGGCGTACTGGCGTGGCAAAGAAACCAACCCGCAGATGCAGCGGGTGTACGGCGTGGCATTTGATACGCCCAAGGAGCTAAGGCAGTATCTGGATATGCTGGAGGAAGCCAAAAAGCGTGACCACCGCAGGCTTGGTAAAGAGCTAGACCTATTTGTCTTTTCTGACCTTGTGGGCGCTGGTTTGCCGCTATTCACGCCTCGTGGCACTGTGCTTCGCGAAGAACTCGGCAAATTTACACAAGAACTACGCGAGAAAAACGGTTTCCAGCGGGTTTGGACGCCAGTCATCGCAAAAACTGACCTTTACAAGGCGAGTGGTCACTGGGATAAGTTTGGTGACGAGCTCTTTTTGGTAAAAAGCCAGGAAACCTCTGATGAGTTCGTGCTGCGACCCATGAACTGCCCGCACCATGTCCAAATCTTTGCCTCGCAGCCACGCAGCTACCGAGACATGCCACTAAAGTTTATGGAAAATGCGGGCGACTATAGAGACGAAAAAACAGGGGAGCTTCATGGGCTCAGTCGTGTCAGGTCATTCACTCAGGACGATAGCCATGCGTTTGTCGCTGATGACCAAATAAAAACGGTGGCAAATGAGCTCGTGGAAGCATCTCGTCATATGTATGAAGTGTTTGGTATGGAGCTGAGCTTCCGTCTGAGTTTCCGTGATGACGGCGATGGCTACCTTGGCAATCCGGAGCTATGGGACAAGGCCCAGCAGCAAATCGAGGAGCTTGCGAAAGAGAACGGGCTTGATTACTACATTGAAGAGGGCGAGGCGGCGTTTTATGGCCCCAAGGTAGACTTTATGGCGACGGATGCCATTGGGCGTAAATGGCAGGTTGCGACTGTGCAGCTCGACTTTGTGCAGCCAGAGCGGTTCGGGCTGGAGTACATTTCTGAGGATGGTACCGGCAAGCGCCCGGTTATGATTCACTGCGCGCTCTTGGGCTCACTTGAACGGTTCCTGAGCGTATACATAGAACATACCGCTGGGCGGTTCCCGGTGTGGTGTGCGCCAGAACAGGTGCGTATTTTGAGTGTAAACCAAGAAGACTCAACGGTAGCGTTCGTGGAGAAACTGCGCGAACAAGGTAGAGCACTTGACTTACGCATAACCGTAGACAACAGCAACGAATCTGTCGGCAAAAAAATTCGCACTGCCGAGATGTGGAAGGTGCCATATGTGATTGTGGCGGGCGAGAAAGAGGTAGGGGGCGGGGAACTAACGCCACGCATTCGCAAAGATCTGGTGGTAAACGAAGAAGCCAAAAGCTATACCGCCGAAGAATTCCTGAAAACGGTCGCCCACGAAGCCAAATCTCGCGTAAGCAAAACATCACTGTGATATAACTGTTGTATGTTAAAAATATTGCCTAGGCTTGAGGTTGTCTATGCTGTCAGCGATCTTGATGGCGTTTGGACGGATATCGCGGGTGCAGTTACGTCGTTCGGTAATAGAGTATTAGGCCTCCAGCTGGAACGTGGCGATTATTTCCGTTGCAAAGAAAATATTCCATCGCTCTTTGGGTTTAACCCCGATATACCCGCCCATATGCAAGAGGCTCGTAACCATTGGCAAAGATTTTGCGAGGAAGAAATGCCGCATCTGCCACTTCTCCCAGGAGCAGAGCAGTCTATTCAGGCATTCAGAATCGCCGAGGAGCTACTGGTTGCTTCAGGAATACGTCTCGTGAAAGATATCTGGACCGGACGCACGCATGAAAACCATGTAATCACAAGGCACTGGAAAGAAGTATATCTGCCGATTATGCGTCATGTAAGGCACGCTAAGGACTGGAGGCTTCCAAATGCCCACTTAATTTCCAAAGCAAGCAGTCTGTCGCGTCTCCCCTTTCCAATCTGGCTATATATAGAAGACGAGCTGTGCCATGCGAGCCCAGTTGCGTCTGCTGCTCCAGGTTCTCAAGTGGTACTATTCGAAGACCCAGAAAAAGAAATAAAGGCAGAGAGTTTACCGTCTAATGTATTGCGCATTGGCTCCCACGCACGGCTTGCTGAATTTGTTGTCTGCAAAGCGGAAGAAGAGATTAGAGGAATAAGAAGGCAACCTAGGCATGCGAAGGCAGCGGCGTGAAAAAACCCATTATCGCTGTTGATATCGATGACGTGCTGGCTGCGGAGGCGGAGTTTGTCGTGGCGTATACAAACAACTACTGGGGCGGTAGCTACACCTTGGAAGATTACACTGAAGCATGGAACCTGTTTTGGGGCGTTGATGTCGATGAGGTAGAGCGACGGGCAGAAATATTGCATAGACCAGGTGTGGTTAGCCAGTACCACGTCATCCCAGGTAGTAGAGAGGTTTTAGAACGGCTGAAAGATACACATGAACTTATAGTGGTAACATCCAGGCGTAAACGTGTTGAGCAGGAAACGCAGCAGTGGCTAGACAAACATTTTCCGGGCCTCTTTTCCAAACTAATCCTGACGGGCTTTTGGGATGACCCTGGGGTCGAGGGCAGGCATTTGCTGTCGAAAGGGAGCTTGCTCAATGACCACAGGGTCGAGTATGTCATAGATGACCAACTAAAACATTGCGTCGGCGCAACAGATCACGGTATAAAAGCAATTCTGTACGGCAATCTCTCGGGTAATGAGTATGCTGATGCTCGTGATGGTATGCAGCACTGTAAAGATTGGCGGGCTGTCGCGGAGTATTTTGATGCGGATGCATCTTGATGCATTGATGCATTGATGCTAAGCTATAAACATGAGAACCACCATGACTATAAATGACAAACTGTACAAGCAAGTTCGGCGCAGTGCGCTTGAATCTGGCGTTACAGTATCGAAATATGTTGAAGACGCGCTCATGGTTCAAGTGTTAGAGGATACTTATGATATGGAGGAGCTTGAGCGACGACTGAAAGAGCCCACCATTACCCATGCACAGCTGGTAAAAGAGCTGAAAGCAGAGGGACTTCTGTAATTACGCTGCATGTACAGTATTGCATGGTCGAAAAGTGCCGCAAAGGAAATACGCAAGGTTCCAATTGCGCATAGAACCGTCATTGTGCGTAAGATTGCTATGCTTGCGAATGACCCGCGGCCTGTGGGTTGCGCGAAGCTGAGGGGGCACGATCGGCTGTACCGATTTCGCCAGGGGAATTACCGAGTAATCTATGACGTGGAGGATGAGAGACTTATCGTTATTGTTGTTGAGGTACGACACAGAAAAGACGTTTACCGTGGATACTGACGCTGGGTTTCGGGAGAGGGTGGAGGCGGTGGTGGGGCAGATTCCGCGGGGGCGGGTGATGACGTATGGGCAGCTGGCGGCTTTGTGTGGGAATGCTCGGGCGGCGCGGGTTGTGGGAGGGATTGCACACTTTGGTGACACGGCTTTGCCGTGGCAACGTGTGGTGAATAAGTCTGGCGGGCTGGCAGCAGGGTATCCGGGCGGCCGAACTGCTCACGCTGAGCATCTGCGGGCAGAGGGTGTGGCGGTTTCGGACGATATGCGGGTAGAGGTAGAAAAGCTACTGTGGTGGCCAGAAGACTCGGCCACCGGGCGTAGGCCATCGGGTATAGCGAATAGTGCCTCCGAAGCCCTACGCCCTACGCCCGATGGCCTCGTAGCAATTGTGGGGGAAACAGCCAGTGGTAAATCTGCGCTGGCAATGGAAATTGCGCGACTGTTTGACGGCGAAATTATTTGTGCCGATGCCATGACGGTGTATCGGGGGTTCAATATTGGTACGGCCAAACCAAGTGAAACTGACCGTTTGACAGTACCGCATCACTTGCTAGACATTGCCGACCCGGCGCAGGGATTTAATGTTGCAGCGTTTCAGCGTCTCGCTAGAGGGGCGATGAGTGATATTTGGTCCCGGGGAAGGCTACCTATTTTGGTGGGTGGAAGCGGTCTGTACATAGACAGTGTGCTGTATGACTATGAATTAAAACCATCACCTAACATCGATGAAAGAGATGTATTAAATACAATGGAGCTTTCCGAACTGCTTGCGCTTGCATTGTCGCGAGGACTCGATATTTCTGGGGTCGATGTACGCAATAAACGGCGCGTAATCCGCTTCGTAGAAAGCGGCGGGGTAGCTTCTGCGCGTGCTCCGCTGAGACCACATACGTGCATTGTCGGCATGCACATAGAACGGAATGAGCTGGAATCCCGGGTGAAACAACGAGTTGAAAGCATGTTAGTAGCAGGGCTAGAAAACGAAGTACGAGGACTGTCGGAAAAATACAGTTGGGACAGCGAGCCCATGAAAAGCATTGGGTACCGTGAGTGGCGCGAATACTTCCTGGGACAGCAAAGTCTAGACGAAACAGAGGAGCGAATTGTTTGTTCCACTATGCAACTCGCCAAAAAACAGCGTACCTGGTTTAAGCGCAATAATAGTATTCAGTGGGTGTCTGACCCCAGTAGAGCTGTAGATATTGTGACAACATTTTTGAACAAGTAGTATTTTTGTTCACTAGAAAACCTGCTACACTACTACCAGTATTGAGTAAGGGAGGTACAGCATGATTGAACAGCTATTCGGTTCCAAAACGCGCGTCAAGCTGCTGCACCTTTTTTATGAAAATCCAAACAGGTCATTTTATGTACGTGAGATTACGCGCAAAATTGATGAGCAAATTAACTCTGTGCGCCGCGAATTGGCCAATTTACTAAACATCGGCATCATTACCAGCGATTCTAGCAACAACAAGGTGTACTATGAGGTCAACCAGAAATATTCGTTCCATGACCCGCTTCAAGAAATATTTGGAGGACGTAAGCCACGGAAGGCCACCAAGGCTCTACGAAAAGAATCGGTAGTGGCTGAAGAGGGTTTGCCAGAGCCGGATGTTGTACTGGAGGTAGAGGAACCGGCCGACCTAAAACAATTGGGTAACGTTGAGATTGCATGCTTGCTGGGTCAGTTTACGCGGGATGAAACGAGTGGGGTAGACGTGCTCATAGTGGGTAATGTAAACCACAATGCCTTGCAGAAATACGTCACTGAGCTAGAAGAGCGCGAAGGCAAAGAACTGCGCTATACTACTTTTTCGCTCGAAGAGTTTCGGTACCGTGCGCAGATAAAAGATAAATTTATTTCGAACGTTATGATTTCCAAAAAACAAATTTTGCTGGATAAGCCTGGATTGCTTAGTCAATAGTTTATAGTTTGTCGGTTTTAGTCTATAGTGTAGACAGTGGTCGGGTGAGGCTGGCTAACATCTACAAACTAAACGTACGCATTGGAGTTTCTATGGATATACAGTTTTTCGGCGCTAATTGTATCGTCGTCAGCACTAAGCAAGTTCGGTTGGTTTTTGACGATAATTTAGAGAGCCTTGGCTCTAAATCGATAGCGCGAGAGGGTGACGTCTGCTTCTTTACTAGCCCTCACCCCGATGCGGTCAATACGGCGAAAATGACGGTAGACATACCAGGTGAGTACGAGGTGAGTGGTGTCAATGTGCATGGCATGCCAGCTCGGGCTCATATGGACGCAGAGACAGAGCGCAACGCTGTCATATACAAGGTGACTATCGGTGATGCTCGAGTGTTGATTACCGGGCATATTTTTCCAAAGTTGAGCGAAGCGAAGCTCGAAGACATCGGTCTTGTCGATGTTATGATAGTGCCCGTTGGTGGAAATGGCTATACGCTTGACCCAACTGGTGCATTGCAGATAATCAAACAAGTTGAGCCCAAACTTGTTATCCCGACGCACTATGCTGATAGCTCCCTGAAATACGAAGTTCCGCAGCAGGCGCTTGATGAAGCGGTGAGGGCTATAGGCATGGAGCCGAAAGAAACCACCAAGAAACTCCAGTATAAGCCTGGTGAGGCGACTGATACCACGCAGTTTATTATTCTTGAAAAAGCATAGGTATTATTTGAACTTCGGAAAAGGCAAATAGAAAAATAGCCGGGCATTCTACCCGACTATTTTTTGTCATACTACTTCGTGCTGCTAAACCAATAGTCCTTTTTTCTTCAGGGTTCGGATAGCTTGAGTGCTAATCTTTAGCTTTACTTTTTTGCCATCGACTTCAACGGTTTTTGTCTGAAGGTTTGGTTTCCAAACCTTTTTGGTGTGGCGCTGCGAGAAGCTGACATTGCTGCCGTACTGCTTGCCTTTGCCGGTAAGATCACATTTTTGCATTGCAAACTCCGAGTTAGGGTTAGATTCAAGGTGTAATTGTACAGATTTTCACGTCTGAAGTCAACGCTGATATACTGGTAAGTAATGAGTGATTTTTCGGTCTACAACTTCGTCATTATTATTGCCTGTTTGCTGGTGGCCATGACGGTACATGAATTCATGCACGCCTACGTGGGTTTTAGGCTTGGCGATACGACAGCCCGTGACGAAGGAAGAATATCACTTAATCCTTTGCGTCATATCGATCCGTTTATGACCGTGTTGCTTCCAGCCATTACTTGGACGCTATGGCAGATACTCTTTCTTGCGGCTAAACCGGTACCATTTCACCCTGGAAGAGTAAAATATGGGGAGTATGGTGCCGCAATACTGGCTGTCGCAGGTCCGCTGTCAAATCTTGGACTCGCAATACTAACTGCAGCGTTATTGCATGTGACCACAGTCAGCGGAGTACTTGCAGATGTGCTGGTAACATTTCTGGTGCTTAATGTTGGTCTTTTTGTATTTAATATGATCCCCATACCTCCGCTCGATGGCTCGCGAGTGCTATATGCGTTTGCGCCAGAACCAATGCAGGATTTTATGGAACGGATTGAGCCATACGGCTTTTTCATCATCATCGCACTGGTCTTGGTAGGCGGTTTTGGCGGTGTTATAGGCAATATAAACCACATGGTATTACAATTATTGACATAACCTGAATCTCGAATTACCATCCCAACACCAGTAACTGGTAACCAAGGAGTATACGGATGTAATGGAGGGCGTAGCCCTGTATGCTCCGCGGAAAGCTTGTTTGCAAATGGAGGTGTTGTTTTAGATAATCAAAGACTGTTTCAATCTTTGGTCTTCGCTTAAGTAGTTTCCGCTGGCCTTCGGTGAGGAGTTGCTTCCGCTGTTTGTAATGAGGCGGTGTCAGGATGTATGTTCCGAATGCTTGTCGAATCTTCTTGTGAAGCGGCACGCTTCTGTAGCCACTGTCACCAACAGCGACTTTGGTATGCTCGTTCACAAGCTTCGGGATTGCTCTAGAATCGTGGATACTCGCATCCGAGAATACATAGGCACAAAGTCGCCCATCATTGTCAACGCTGGCATGGAGCTTAAACCCATAGTGCTGACCTTGCCAGTTGTAGCCTGTTCGGGCGTGCCCACGGGCTACTTTGTGCCACTGTCTTCGAACCAAGCGACAGACCTCCAGGATGGTGCTATCCATGAAGCGAAGCTCTGCTTCGGTTCTCAGGAGACCCTCTAGGATGTATCCAATCCGTGGCACTACTCGGTGGCAATGCTTGAGGAAGTTCTGGTAGTTGGGGATGTTTGGGAAATCACTCTGATGGTACTGTTTTGCCCAGTCGTAAATCTGGCGGATAGTCTGTTGCTGAGTAGTGAGCAAGTTAAAGACGAGAATGGTGACAACTTCGCTGTCACGGAGCATGGCCTTACGGCCACGTCCAGCCATATGCAGAGGAAGACTGTCGTCTATCATTACGAATAGTGGTATGAGAGAATGGGAATGTAGAACACGCATATTTGTTTTCCTCGATTAGTTTAAGCACTTACAAGGTAACAGATGGCGTGTTTTTACTTCAAGGTGTGGGTGTTATTTCGAGATTCAGGTTTGACATAGATTTATTTATTACTAAATTTGTCCCATCTAGTCAGAAGTCCGAATAGTGCAATATAGACTCCATGTGGTAGTACTTGCGCTCCAGCAATAGCCATGCCAAGGTTGAAATCGGCCTCAGAATCGTAGAATTTTTCTGGTAGTCGAGAGCCAGTTAAAACGATGGTTTTGTTTTTTATGTCAGATATCGTCTCAGCGGTTATGTGAATTGTGTCAGTCCCATGGGTGACGACTATTTTTTCTTCTTTAGCATCCAAGAGTGCTTGTTTTATTGAGGCTCTATCAGCATCGGTTAAGTCTAGGCTATCTTTTCTAACAACAGTGGTAGTCTTGTATGAAAAATCAGGGTTGGCTCGTTCGAGAGTGTGTAAAAAGCTTGGCTCGCCGATTTCAAAATAGTAGCCATGATTGTTGTCGTTTTCAGGGTAGTCTTTATCGATAGTTCCGCCTGTCTGCACGAAAAGTATATTCATATGACGAGTATAGCTGGTTCGACAACCTGTTACAAGACAGATTATAGGCGTATACTAAAGGGGCTGGGTAGGCTTCGCTTTGGCGGGGTGGCCAACATATGATTATCTGAATACTAATCATATGGGAGCCCAAGATTTGTTTGCGACTGAGGTCGTAGCGTGCGGGCACCCACCTTGAATCATTTTCAGGGTTAATCACGTTGGCGCCCAGCACTAGTTTCGGTAATGATGCAGGTATATGCCATAATTGATTAGCTAACGCGTGGCATACCCAGACCGTCAGGTCGGGGTTGAACCGAACGCTGCAGTGTACATGCCACCGGCATTTACACTGCACGGGCGGAACAGCGACCAACGGTCGATGTCGCGGGGCAAGAAGATACCTCGGCCGAAAGGTCGTGGGAGATTCATTTTCAGGCCTCTGCTCAAAAGAATCTGGTGTAAAATAGAACTGACGTCGGGGTGTAGCGCAGCCTCGCAACCGCGTATGGCTGGGGTGAAGATTGCCGGCGGCAATCTGCAAGAGAACCTTCCGGGGCGAGCCGTGCTTGCCGCAGTGAAGTTCTGGGGTCGCCGAAGGTGACCGTAGGCCCTGACCCACACTCACTTTTTTCCTCCTCCCCGTACATAAGCCACCGGTATCGGTGGTAGCAGCGGCGTACGTAGTAGCCGTTGCATATACTCCCAGGC
>JBASZU010000023.1:0-5825 GCA_049661165.1 Saccharimonadales bacterium (SeqCode) | reverse complement strand
TTTCCTCGCTGACACCCTGCATTTCAAACATAATGGTGCCCGGGCGAACTTTGGCAACAAAAAACTCAGGTGAACCCTTGCCACTACCCATTTTGACGTCCAGTGGCTTGCGGGTAACGGGCGTGTGTGGGAAAATGCGAATCCAGATTTTTCCACCGCGCTTAATGTACCTAGTCATCGCCTGACGGCTGGCCTCAATTTGTCGGCTCGTTATACGTTCGTGACCTTGTGCTTGCAAAGCGTATTCGCCGTAGGCAATGTAGTTCCCGGCGGTCGCTACACCACGGATTTTGCCTTTACGAACTTTGCGGAACTTTGTTCTTTTTGGGAGTAACATTTATTTGTCCCCCTTGTATATCCAAACTTTGATACCAATAATGCCTGCGCCGGGCCAGTTTGCTCGGGCAGAGGCAAAGTCAATATCTGCACGGATGGTATGTAGTGGCACTGAACCAACAGCTTCTTTTTCGCGGCGGCTCATTTCAGCACCGTTCAGGCGGCCGGCAACTTCTATTCGGACACCTTTTGCTCCGGCACGCATACTGGCGGCACTAGCGCTTTTAATAGCGCGACGGAAGCTCATACGGCGCTCTAGCTGATGTGCAATGTTCTCGGCAACCAGCTTGGCGTAGAGGTCGGGTTTTTTTACTTCCTCAATATTTACGCGTGCCGGTACGCCATATACCTTTTCTATGGCAGCCTTCAGCTCTTGGGCGCCTTGACCACCACGGCCGATGACCACACCAGCTTTTGCGGTGGCGATTGTAACGGTAACGAGGTTAGGCGAACGTTCTATGTCGACTTTATTAATAGCACCGCGCGAGCCAAACTTATCCTGAATGAGCTTGCGGACCTGCAGATCCTGGGCAAGATAATCGGCGTATTGTCGTTTGCCGACAAACCATTTGCTCCGCCAATCTTTATTGGCTTGCAGGCGCATGCTAATGGGGTTAACTTTCTGACCCATCATGCACTCCTTTCTGGAGTAAATCCAAAATTCGAATTTCTAAATGCTAAACAAATCCGAATATCAGAATACTCAAAAAGGCCTGCTTGTGAATTTTGAATTTTGAATTTGTTTAGAATTTCGTGCTTAGTGCTTAGGATTTTCATGACTTAGTCTCCTTCGCTACAGGTTTAACAGCTTTGGTTGGACGTTGTTCACCATCGACGAGAACTCGTATGTGGCTGCTCCGCTTCATGTATGGCAGCGCGCGCCCCATGGCGGCAGGTCGAAATCGTTTCATACGTGGACCATGATTGACCGTAATTTCAGTAATGACTAAGGTATCGGCTTTGTAGTTGTGGTTGTGGGCGGCATTTGCCTGAGCGCTCTTGATTGTCTTAAGCACAGAAAGAGCTGCCCGGCGAGGTGTATGTTCAAGAATGACAATAGCATCGGCAACAGTGCGACCTCGTACAAGCGTCGCAACAGCGGCAACCTTACGAGGGCTCAAGCGTACGCCTTTAGATTCTGCTTTAACTGCCATTATACGTTCCTCCCGGAAATAATTACCGATTGGCGATTAACAATTTGCGATAAATTAACGATTTGCGATTGGCAATTGCTAATAGCAAATTGATAATTCATAGCTAATGGCGAATGGATAATTGCTAATTTCATCTTACTTCCCCTTCGCTAACTTACCGCCGTGACTGCGGAATTTACGGGTTGGGCTGAATTCGCCGAGTTTGTGGCCTACCATGTTCTCAGTCACGAAGACTGGCACATGTACTTTGCCGTTATGCACTGCAAACGTCTTGCCAACGAACTCAGGAGCAATCGTGCTGGCACGAGCCCATGTTTTGATGATAGTGCGATCCTCTGAGCCAAGCGCCGCGACTTTTTTCGCGAGCTTCGGATCGATAAACGGCCCCTTCTTTAGTGAACGACTCATCAGGCGCTCCTTTCAGTCGCTTCAATTTGCATTTTACAATTCTCGATTTTCAATGAATTTGCGATTTGCGATTTGCGATTTGCAGTTTCATTGGAAATTGGAAATTGGTAATTCATTGGTAATTGAAAATTGGTAATTGGTAATTGCAGCATCGCGACCTATTTCCTCTTGGCCGCGTGGCGGCTTCTTACGATCATATTGCTAGTATCTTTGCGGCGGCGAGTTTTGTAGCCAAGTGTCTTTTGACCCCATGGCGTACGAGGCGCCTTTGCCATACGGTGACGACCACCGTCACCACCACCGTGCGGGTGGTCAACAGCGTTCATCACAACGCCACGGACACTTGGCCGCTTGCCAAGGTGACGACTGCGGCCAGCTTTGCCGATTTTTACATTCTGGTGTTGCTCGTTACCGACTACGCCGATGCTGGCAGTACATACGAGGAGGAACTTGCGAACCTCACCACTTGGCATACGAACCTGTGCATAATCACCCTCTTTGGCCATAAGCATAGCGCTATTGCCTGCACTACGGACGGCCTGCGCGCCGCGCCCTGGCTTCATTTCCAGAGCATGAATTGTTGTACCAACCGGAATGTTCGCGAGCGGCAACCGATTGCCCATTTCTATAGCCGCTTCAGCATCGGCGCTCAGTTTCTGTCCTTGCTTCATACCGCTCGCTGCGAGTACATAGTGGTACGCACCTTTAGCGTCTTTAATACGTGCAATTCGTGCGCTCCGGTTTGGGTCGTACTCTATGTGTTCAACAACACCTTCACCCTTGAAGTCAAAGTTTACCAACCGATAGTGCTTGCGTGCGCCGCCGCCCTGATGACGAGTGGTTATGCGACCTTGGTTGTTGCGGCCATTGCCTCGGCGCTTGGTAACAACCAGTGAGCGAAGCGGCTTACGCGTAGTTACCGCGTCAAAGTCTTGGCTGGACATACCGCGACGACCAGGCGTCGTCGGATTGTATTGTTTAATTGCCATTATTTAGCCTCCTTCTTGGTCGCAGGCTTTTTGATGAGCTTTTTAAGCCCCTTGGCCTTGTCTTCACTATTGCCAGCTTTTGCGTCGGTCTTTTTAGCGGCTTTGGCTTTCTCGGCTGCAGCCTTCGCAATTTCTTCTTCGGCAGCGGCAAAGAATGGCAGGTGACTGCCCGCTTTGAGCGTGACATACGCCTTCTTTACATCGCTCTGAACACCCTTTCGGTTACTACTACGCTTGCCGGTCGTGTTCATAACACGCTTGACTTTGCCTTTGCGGTTCACCAGTCGAACAGACTTAATCTCTACATCAAATTGCTTCTTAACAGCAGCGGCAACTTCGTACTTGTTGAGCTCGCTTGGAACATCAATAGCAAACGTGTTCGTTGTCTGGCTAAGACCAAATGCCTTTTCACTTAGTCGAGGTCGTAGGGTATGCATTATTTTGCCTCCTTCGCGGTCTTAGCAACTGGCTTCAGCCATTCTTCGACGACCTTGAGGGCGTCGCTCGTCATAACGATATGGTCGGCATTCATAATGTCGAACACATTGAGGTACTTTGCGCTTACCAGCATGACATTCTGTAAGTTCGCGGTAGCGTTCACGAGCTCGGCATTCTTACTATCAACAACAACGAGTGCGCTTCTAGTAACACCAACTTTTGTGAGTAACTTTGCCATTTCGGCTGTTTTGCCTTCACGGCTGGCAAGCTTTTCAAGAACAATGAGCTTCCCGCCAGCATTTGCTAGGCTCAAGGCCTGCCGCAGCGCAACACGCTTGCTGGTCGTCGATATTTTCTTGGTATAGTTTTCTTCGCCAGTAGGGCCAAAGACAATGCCACCGCCACGCCAGATTGGGTTGCGAGAGCTACCAAAACGAGCTCGGCCAGTACCCTTCTGCTTCCACGGCTTGCGACCACCACCACTCACGAGCCCCCGTGTTTTAGTGACGGCTAGGTTGTCTCGGCCATTTGCGAGATATGCCTCATACGCTTGCTTCAGTAATTGGTGGTTCTTTACTTCTACTGCAAAGATTTCTTTACTAAGTTTTGCGGGAGTTGTGGCTTTTGCACCAGCGCTGGTGAATGTAGGAGTAGCCATTACTTTGCGCTCCTTTCAGGAGTAAATCCTAAATTCGAATTTCTAAATGCTAAACAATGCCTAAATTTCAAAGTTTCAAAATTTGAAACATTAGAAAATTTGAATTTGTTTAGAATTTCGTGCTTAGTGCTTAGGATTTTCATGATTCGTCTCCGCGAATTATAACAATGCCTTTGCGCGGACCAGGTACAGCTCCCACAACACCGATATACCCCTTTTCAGCGTCGACAAGTGCAATTTTGAGGTTCCGTACAGTGACTTGATCGTGACCGAGGTGTCCGGCCATCTTTTTGCCGGGCAAAATGTGTTGAGGGTACATAGAACCTATAGAACCAACGCGGCGGTAGCTGCGGCCACCATGCGTCTTGCGGCCGCGGTGGAAGTTGTGGCGGCGAATGGTACCAGCCCAACCCTTACCCTTGCTCGTGCCAGTTACATGCACCGTGTCGCCAACTGAAAAGACCTCGGCGTTGATTGTTTCTCCAACTTTGAGGTCTTCGGTGACTTCCGCTACACGGAACTCGCGCATAATACGCACAATTTGTTTGGCTGGCTTGAGATGTCCGGCCTGTGGTTTTGCTACCTTGTGTTCTTTGACTTCCTCGCAGCCGATTTGTACAGCGGTATACCCGTCTGTTTCATCGGTTTTCACCTGTGTAATCACACAGGGACTAGCGGAAAGCAGGGTTACAGCCTGAGTCGTACCGTCTTCAGCGATGGTACTGGTCATGCCAACCTTTCTCGTTATGAGTGCCTTCATAGTTATGTTGCGTAGGTTCACATGAACCCACACGCTCCTTTTTTATAAGAGTTATTGATATTGATACTCACCCATCCGCGGTTAATGTCTTGTACAGTGACATTAAGAAAATGGCGGTCGGGGGTTCCTCGCCTCTGGCGGGGCCTACCTCACATCACCATGCGGAAATGTTTGTATGTACCCAACAGGGTATCACAAAACCCAAACCCCTGTCAACCCGTTGCAAAAACCACACCACATATAGCCATTGACTCGCAGGGTACTGAGATGAACTAGGTGAGACTTTGGAGTTTTTCTCACGTGCACAAAAAGAGAGCGCCTCAAAGAGGCACTCTTCTTCATCTGAAGATCATTAGTCGCTTTGCTTCAAAAAATCTGCCAAGGTATTTGGATCCATGCCTACCATTTGTTGCTCATCACCCGTCAATCGAAGTACTCGTCCACCCGAATCCGGATCCCCAAATTGTATTACTTTACCCGCTGACCCGATACTTGTTACGCCTAAGCCTTTCAAAACATCTGGAACTTCGCCCGTATTCCAGTCCGGGTATCGACGTTCGTCGCCTATATTGCCAAGATTGACCATACTTGTCCTTTATACATTTAATTAACAACACTCCACATTATTGCACGTCTTTGCGCTTATGTCAATACTTATTAGTTGTACTATACTCCTTCGTCCCCGTCGGGAAACCGACAGGAGAATGCGCTCTACGGATTATAGCTGTTGGTTCAACGTCTTTATGTTAGCAGATGCTAAGCGACACTGCATGGCAGGCAGCCTACATCTTGATTTCGACGTCGCAGCCGGCGGGGAGAGAGAGGTTCATGAGGCTGTCGATGGTTTTGGGGGTCGGCTCAAACACGTCTATCAGGCGTTTGTGTACGCGCATTTCAAACTGTTCGCGGCCTTTTTTGTACACATGCGGGCTCTTTACCACTGTAAAAGTGCTTTTGCGGGTGGGCAGCGGGATTGGCCCAGCGAGGCTGGCGCCGGTGCGAAGCGCCGTATCTACAATCTGCTTGGCGGCTTGGTCAATGATTTTGTGGTCGTAGGCCTTCAAACGAATACGAATTCGCTG
>JBASZU010000022.1:0-20958 GCA_049661165.1 Saccharimonadales bacterium (SeqCode) | reverse complement strand
CCTTCTCAACATTTTTATAAAACTCAGCGTTAGCTGTTTTTAACTTCGCCGGATCTTCCACGCGAGCCACGGTAGGCGCCTGAGTTTCGTCGACACGCAAAATCTTTTTAAGCTCGCCGAGTACTCGCTCCGTTTCTGCGCTGTTTTGTGCCTTTTGCGCTTGCCCGGGATTACTTTTGACGTCTTGATATTTATTATAGAAAATGACCGTTCCTACTACGCCAAGTAATGCCACCAAAGCAAGCACGGTAAAGAACAGCTTATTGTTCTTGACTTTACTTGGGACGGAAAAACGACCCCTGTTCTGCTTCACTTCATTTACTGGGTTTGTATCAACATCAATCTTTGCCATATCACTCCCTTTCCTCCAGTATACTATAAATTCTTATGGATATATATTGAGCTGCGCATTGGTGATAGTTGGGTCTGCCACACCATTTCCACTGAATATGCACGCCCGGACCAAAACATCGTTAATTTGGGCGGCGGCGGGTATGGTGGCTTCGGCTGTATAGAAAAGCGTGTTTACTGCGTGAGAACCCGCACTCGTGGCAAGTGTCGTCCACCCAGCATCGCCAGATGCAACTGCCGGGTTACCGCCAAGATGATACTGTAGACGCATAGACGTTGCGGCAGCAATAGTACCACCGAAACGCCCCTGTAGCCTGAATTTGGTCATACCCTTGAAATTAGTCATGACGCGAAGACTCGGGTCGGACACACAGTTTAGAGTAGCCGCTGCTAAGTTGGTTGCAGCTGCCGAGGCGGTACTAAGCCCTTCTTTTATAGTTACATTTCTCCCGTAGCCTGCTAAGCAGTCGAACCAGGCGCCATTTTCATAGCAACGGAAGCGGTTATTCGTCGTATTGTAGTACACGCCGCCAGCAATACCCGTAGGGTCAACTCCGCTTACGCCGTCTAGCACTAGCAGTACGTCCGCTGCATCATCTACTAAGGCACCCACTTCAACTGAGTTCGCAACGGTGTCGACGGTAAACATTGGCAGACTGGCCGCGTCCTGTACTGAGAACGAATTAGCATTATCGGCGGAGTTTTTGAAAAGTAAAGTGCCATTATCGTTTACCGTCAGAACGGCAACACCAGCGTCCTGCACCACGAAGTCGCCGGTACTATCGAGATTGATATTGAAGTTGTTTGCACCAAGCGCAATCGTGGTGGCAGCGTCGAGCGCCATGCTTTCTTTCAGCTCGGTGAAATCGAGCACATCTGGGGCGATGTCTGCTGCGGCAATGGTAGCATCGGTAATTTCGGAGGATTCTATGGCAGCGCCCAGCTTGGTAACATTCGCGCTCAAGGCACTATCGCTCACGGTGCTGGTTGCGCCAACCGTAAGGGTGTCTGATATGTTTGTGTCGGTGAGGGCGCCCGTGTAGCTCAAACTGCCAAGCGCAAACGTACCGCTACTGATGGTGCCTGTGTTATCGGCATCAAATATGTAGGCTTCAATGGTCGCTTCGCTTGGCTGGGTGTCTACATCGTTGGCACAAGCCCAAACATCGGTGGTTTCATTCCATTTCAGGACTTGCGTGTCGGCACAGCCTTGTAGCAGAGCAACGCCGCTTGTCAGAACTTCGAGCCCAGAACCAGATGACGTGGTGGCCGAAAGGGCGTCAGCTGAAGCCGCTGCGCGCACGGCAATATCATCGGCATTTACGGTTATGCCATTGCCCGCCCCAATGTTCAGCGTGGTCGTGCCGCCCAGCGCAACTGAGCCGCCATTTGTGAGGCCATTACCCGCCGAAACCGTTAGGCTTGAGTTTGCCAGGTCAGCATTTGCCACCGTACCGTCCAAAATATCTCCGCTCACAATTGTGCCGTCGGTAATTTCGCTGCTGTCTATCGAAGCGCCGAAGTCGTTCGTGAGCGCAAGTGCAATCGTGTCGGTGGTGCTGTTGCCCGTAATAGTTATGCCCGTGCCGGTGAAGGTGAGCGTGTCGGTACTACTATCTGCCACCGGACTGGTGCCCGCAGGGGTTGAAACGGTTGCAAAGGAGTTTATGCTGCCGCCAGTCAGGTCGGTACCGCATGTCCATGCCGTACTGCCAGTGCTCCATTTTATAACGTCGCCGTCATTACAGCTGTTTTGTCCGAGGTCAGCGAAAGCTATGGTGCCATTGGTGATTTCGCTACTGTCTATGCTCGCGCCAAAGTCGTTCGCTAGGTTGAGCGTGACCGTGCCGCCAAGTGAAACTGCCCCGCCACCAGTTAAACCAGTGCCCGCGCTCACTGTTACGCCCGAGTTCGCCAACTTGGTGTTTGCAATGGTGCTATCGGCGATATCGACATTCTGAATGGTACCATCGACAATTTCACCCGACACAATGTCGGTACCGAGTGTCGCGGCGATGGTAATGGTATCCGTCGTGCCGTTGCTCGTGATGGCCACGCCACTGCCGTTCGCCAAGGTAAGCGTATCTGTTGTGGTGTCGGCGCTTGGGTTATTTGCATCTGGCGTAGCGATGGTTTGGAAGATGTTTTGCAGCTCGTTGGTGGTGGAGCCATCGACTTCGCTGGTAAGATACCCGTTGTTGTTGGCGTAGGCATCCACTTGAGCTTCATTGAGCACGGTGTCGACATCCACCGCGCAGGCCCAGGCGCTGCCGTTCCACTTCATGATATCGTTGGTCGAACAGCCATTTTGGGCGATGTTACTAAACTGGATGGTAGCGCTGGCGAGGTCAGTACCAGTAACAGTACCGTTCGTTATTTCGCTAGACTCGATTGTTTGCCCCAGTTTCGTGACCGTAGCGCTCAGTGCAGCATCGTCAACAGAGCCAGCAGCACTGATGGTGAGCGCATCGGCTACGTTTGTGTCTCCCAAAGTTCCCGTATAGCTGAGGCTGCTGAGTGCCAACGTGCCGCTGCTAAGTGTGCCTGTGTTGTCAGCGTCAAATATATAGCTTTCGACCGTGGCTTCGCTGAGAATGGTGTCGTTATCGGCACCGCAGACCCAGGCCGACCCGTTGAATTTGACCACTTCGCCACTGTTACACGAGTTGCTGGCAAGTTTCGAGAATGTGAGCGTAGCATCGTCAATTTCGGCGTTGCTTATAGAGGTACCCAGTGTCGCGGCAATGGTGATTGTGTCGGTCGCGCCGTTGCTCGTGATGGCAACACCGCTGCCATTCGCAAGAGTCAGTGTGTCATTAGTAGTGTCTGCCGATGGATTGTTCGCGTCTGGTGTGGCAATAGTACCAAATAGGTTTTGTAGCTCGTTCGTGGTGGAGCCGTCAACCTCGCTCGTGAGGTAGCCGTTATTGCTGACGTAGGTGTCGACCTGCGCTTCGCTAAGCTGCGTGTCGGTATCGTCACCGCACGCCCACACGCCAGCGACACGCTTCACGATTTTGCCGTCTATGCAGCTGAGAGCCGCTAGTGCATCGGTGTTGTCTAGGTAGGTGGCTAGGTTTATGTTCGTCGGGCTGCCAAGACCGGTAATGGTGAGGGTGTTGCCGCTGAGGTTCAGGTCTTGCAGCTCGTTTGATGTTGAACCATCGACCTCGCTGGTGAGATAGCCGTTGTTGCTGACGTAGGTGTCGACTTGACCTTCTGTGAGTACCGTGTCTACATCTGCCGCGCAGGCCCAAGCACTGCCGTTCCATTTGGCGATTTGCGCGTTGGAGCAGCTCAGGCTTGCCAGAACATCGGTGTTGTCCAGATAACCACTAAGGTCAACCGTTGTTCCGTCACCACTTAGGCTGAGCGTGTCTCCTGTTTTTGATAAATCCTGAATTTCGTTGCTGGTGGAGCCGTCAACCTCGCTTGTGAGGTAGCCGTTGTTGTTAGCATATGCGTCCACTTGGGCTTCGTTTAGCACCGTGTCTACATCGGCTGCACAAGCCCACGATGAACCATTCCACTTGGCTATTTGGTTGGTCGAACAGGACAGAGAGGCGAGTACGTCGGTGTTGTCTAGGTACGGTGTAAGGTCTACGGTACTGGCGTTACCCGTGATTGATACCGTATTGCCTGTGCGCGAAATGGCCTGGGCGTCGGTGTTGTCTAGCAGATTGCTGAGGTCTTGTGTGTTACCGCCAGAAATGCTCAGCACGTGCGTGCCGGTGTTGTAGCTAAGCGTTTGACTGTCGGTGTTGTCGAGGTAGCCAGCCAGGGAGACGCTGTTACCGTTGAGGATACTGAGATTATTACTCGCGAGCGAGAGGGTTTGAGCATCAGTGTTCGTATCGACATCTGCCGCACATGCCCAGGCACTGCCGTTCCACTTGGCGATTTGGTTGGTTGTGCAGCTGAGGCCTGCCAGGACATCGGTGTTGATGCTGGCAATATCTACGCTTGTGCCGCCTGAAATATTCAGGGTAGTCCCTGTAAGGCTCAGGTTTTGACTATCGGTGTTGATAGGTGCGAGGTCTATGCTGTTGCCCCCCGACACTGTAAGTGTAGAGCCAGCGAGACTGAGAGTTTGTGAGTCAGTATTGTCTAGGTAGCTCGCAAGGTCTACCGTGCTGGCGTTGCCAGTGATGCTGAGAGTATTACCAGTCTTGCTGATGGCCTGGGCGTCGGTGTTGTCGAGTAGGCTTCCAAGGTCAGCCGTGTTGCCGCTGCTAATAGTCAAAATGTGCGTCCCGCTGTTCCAGGTAAGCGTTTGTATCTCATTACTCGTGCTGCCGTCGACTTCGCTGGTGAGGTAGCCGTTGTTGTTAGCGTACGCGTCCACTTGCGCTTCGTTGAGAACGGTGTCCACATCCGCCGCGCAAGCCCAAGCACTGCCGTTCCATTTTGGTATTTGGTTATTGGAACAGCTGAGGCCTGCTAGGACATCGGTGTTGTCGAGATAAGCTGCCAAGTTAACTGAACCGCCATTTACCAGAGAGAGCGTGTTGCCACCAAGTGAAAGTACCTGACTGTCGGTGTTGTCAAGGTAGCCCGAAAGGTCAACGGTGCTGGCGTTGCCAGATATGGAAAGAATGTTACCCGCTTTCGAGATGGCCTGGGCATCAGTATTGTCGAGGTAGCTGGCGAGCGAAACTGAATTGCCGCCAGATATACTTAGATTATTGCTGGCAAGCGAGAGAGTTTGCTGGTCAGTATCGACCGCGGCATTCGCACACACCCAGGCACTGCCGTTCCACTGGGCGACTTGGCTGTTGCTACAGCTCAGGCTTGCCAGTGTGTCGGTGTTGTCTAGGTAGCCGCTCAGGTCAACGGTGCTGGCATTGCCAGAAATACTCAAGGTGTTGCCTGTTTTACTGATGGCCTGGGCGTCGGTGTTGTCGAGTAGGCTGCTTAGGTTTGCCGTATTACCTCCCGCAATAGTCAAAATAGCAGCACCACTGTTCCAACTTAATGTCTGTGCGTCGGTATTGTCGAGGTAGGAAGCGAGGTTTACGGAATTTCCGCCAGATACGCTCAAGACATCCGCAACCAGCGAGAGGGATTGAATTTCGTTTGTAATACTGCCGTCTACTTCGCTGGTGAGGTAGCCATTGTTATTTGCGTAGGCATCGACCTGCGCTTCGTTGAGCACCGTGTCCACATCCGCGGCACACGCCCAGGCGCTGCCGTTCCACTTGGCGATTTGGTTGGTTGTACAGCTAAGCCCCGCCAAAACATCGGTGTTTATGCTTGCGAGGCTGACAGTATTACCGCCGCTTACCGAGAGGTTCGTGCCAGCGAGACTAAGTGTCTGCGCGTCGGTGTTGATGGGGGCAAGGTCGATACTGTTGCCGCCAGATACGGTGAGTGTCGTGCCAGCCAAACCGAGTGTCTGGGCGTCAGTGTTATCGAGGTAACTTGCAAGGTCGACCGTGCTAGCGTTGCCGGTAATACTCAGGGTGTTTCCGGTCTTGGATATAGCCTGCGCGTCGGTATTGTCCAGGTACGGGCTGAGGTCAACCGTACTTGCACTACCGGTAATAGAAATAGTGTTGCCTGTGCGAGAGATAGCCTGGGCGTCAGTGTTATCGAGCAGGCTTCCCAGGTCGGCGGTATTGCCACTGGATATCGTAAGGATATGGGTGCCGCCATTCCAGCTCAGGGTTTGCAGCTCATTGCTAGTACTACCGTCGACTTCACTGGTGAGATAGCCGTTGTTTGCAACCCATGCGTCAACCTGAGATTCGTTGGTGGTTGTATCGTTATCTGCCGCACAGACCCAGTTGCTACCGTTCCATTTTGCAACTTGGTTCACTCCGCAAGCAAGACTTGCCAAAACATCGGTGTTGTCGAGGTACGCGGCCAAGTTAACCGAACCGCCATTTACCAGAGAGAGCATATTACCACCAAGTGAAAGAGCTTGGTTATCTGTGTTGTCTAGGTAGCCGGCCAGCGAGACGCTATTGCCGTTAAGAATACTTAGGTTGTTGCTAGCTAGGCTAAGGGTTTGGGCATCTGAAGTAGCGGCCGGTGAGGCGCAACCCCACGCACTGCCGTTCCACTGCACTACCTGCCCTACGCTACAGCTCAAGCTCGCCAAAACATCGGTGTTTATGCTGGCAATATCTACGCCTACGCCACCAGATATGTTTAGTGTGGTTCCACTGAGGCTTAGGTTTTGACTGTCAGTGTTGATGGGTGCAAGGTTTATGCTGTTGCCACCCGAAATGGTGAGGGTTGCGCCGTTCAAACTCAGACTCTGCGCGTCGGTGTTGTCGAGATAGCTAGAAAGATCTACGGTAGTCGCACTGCCTTCCAGTCCAAGTGTATTGCCAAATTTCGTCAGCGTCTGCCCTCCGGCCGCCACAAGACTGCCAAGGTCAACAGTATTGCCATTCGAAATAGTCAGGAGATGTAGCTGTTCGTCCCAAGATAGAGTTTGGCCATTTACGCCACCACCCGATAACTGCAAATACGAACCCAGCTGGCCACTCGCCTGGAGCTGCTGCAGGCCGGTCGCAACGGTAAGTGCACTTTGTTTTTGTTGCTCTGAAGAAAGACGCGCATCACCCTGCCCGAGCCGACGTAGATTTGACACGGGATTCCCAAAATGCGGGAAAAACGTAAACAGTATGAAAAAGACGATGACTGCCGTAGGTACCATGCGGGTGAAAATAAACCGTCGGCCGTGGTCAGTCTGTTCACTATTTGTATCTGTTGGTCTCTCTGGTTGCATGCGAGTTTGCTCTTTTGTAATGTGTGTGTTGGAATGCTGTAAAAGATTATACGCTTATGGCTATTTTTTGCAACAAAAAAACAGAGGTAACTTGTAGTAGAATTTACTTCACTAATTTATGTGCTCGGCGGCGGGAAAAAACTGTAGCGTCATGGTGAATATTTTTGTTTCATTCGGCTGTATTTCAGACGCGGGATTGTCGGTAAGATACCCGCTTTCGGTTGGCTCTACACATATGAAATCACGTGGCGATTCTGACCAGACGGCAAAGAGCGGCAAGCCCCCGCCAGAGATTGCCCACGTGCCACGGGTTGTTACAAGCTGCGCCTCTGAGCTTATGCTATCAATTTTGCGGGTGGCGATAAGTTCATCTGCTGCAAGCTGGTGTGCCTGTCCATCTATGACGACTTTTGCTTGCTCTGCCGTTTCGCCAGCAAGTACCGGAAAATACGGATGAAACGCAGGGTTTGCCGTGAATGGCTCTATACCAATGTTGCGAACTTCGAGTGTTTCTTGCAGGCCATTTTCTAGTAGCTCAATGGTCAGCTCCAATCCGCAGCCAGCATAGACTGGCGGCAGGCCGTCCACCTGAGACGCTGGATTATCAAGGGTGAGTTTCACCTGGGATTGGTTTTGGCTAGTTATTCCCCACTGGCAATTCCGGGCGAACCCATGCTGGTTAAGCCCCGCCGTTTCACCCGGCCCAAATATGGGGGCGCACACGGGTATGCCACCGCGATTCTTGCCATTTGGCATAGTCCTTCGGGGAAACAACAAATCGGTTCCGTTCATCGCCGTCCACGACTCCACAAACGCTCCATCGGGATTCACGATAGCATGAAATCCATTTGGGTGTTGTATGTCAATCATTTCCTAATATTCGAGTTGGACACCGGTTTGTTTAGCAATTTTTTCAATCCAGCGTTCCATGCGAGCAATCTGGGCGTCACGAGCATGGTTGTCCGCCTCTAAATCATCGAGGCGCTTTAGGAATGCGTCAAGCGTGTTATTAAGACGTTCGAAATTTTCTTCAAGCTTATCAACCCGGGCTTCCAGCCGATTGAAACGCTCATCGACACGTGAAGCAAATTGCGCAATAACATCTGTTAAGTCATCGACTGCTTTTTCAATTTTTTTATCAATTGAGTTTGAAAGAGCGTCGATTTTCTGGTCAACAGAGTTTGAGAGAGCGTCGATTTTCTGGTCAACAGAGTTTGAAAGAGCGTCGATTTTCTGGTCAAGGTGACCAATGTCAGATTTCGTCGCTGGGTCATTATGAGTCTTCATAGGAACTATTGATTATGCCGGAATTATTTGGCAAATTCAATGGCACGCGTTTCACGTATAACGTTGACCTTAATGGTGCCCGGATAGTTCATGCTGCTCTCTATTTTGGTAGCGATGTCACGGGCAAGGCGAATGGCGCTGAGGTCGTCAATTTGCTGTGGCTTTACAAACACACGGACTTCACGACCGGCGCTGATGGCGTAGGATTTCTCTATGCCATTAAAGCCATTGGCAATGTTCTCTAGCTCTTTCATGCGCTCAGCAAAGTTTTCTGCCGAAATATTGCGTGCACCGGGGCGAGCGGCAGATACTGCGTCGCACACGCGTACGATTACTGCCTCCAGGCTGGTAGCCTCCATGTCATCATGGTGCTGTTCTGCGGCAAGCGCAACTTCTTCTGGAGCACCATACTTGCGAAGCATTTCGCCAGATATATGGTGGTGCTTGCCTTCCATTTTGTGGGTAAGCGCCTTGCCGACGTCGTGAAACAATGTCGCGTACTTTGTAGTAGTTACATTAGCACCGAGTTCTTCGGCGAGCATGCCGGCCATATGCGCCATCTCAGTCGAATGTTTAAGGACGTTTTGGCCGTAACTGGTGCGGAAGCGCAGTTCGCCGAGCATATGCAAAAGCTCTTTTGGCACGCCTATGACGCCAACTTCACGGGCAGCGTCTTCACCGGCGCGGACAACGTCTTTTTCAACGTTTTTCTGAGCTTTTTCGACAACTTCTTCGATGCGCCCTGGGTGAACCCTGCCGTCTTTAAGAAGCAGTTCAAGCGCCTGTCGTGCCACCTCGCGGCGTACAGGGTCAAAGCAGCTGAGAACTATGTAGCCCGGGGTATCATCAACCATTATGTCGACACCGGTTGCCTTCTGTAGCGCCTGGATGTTTCGGCCTTCTTTGCCGATGATCCGACCCTTCATTTCCTCGTCTTCTAGCTTCACGCTCGTCAGGGTACGCTCGGCCGTTACCTCACTCGCCATACGTTCCATGGCGGTGACCAGCAGCAGACCTGCTGACTCCTCGGCGTTGTCGCGGGCTTCGTTTTGCAGCTTGGCAACAAGTCCGGTTAGGTCATTGCGTATGTCGCGCTCAGTCATCTGCATGAGCTTTTCGGCTGCATCGGCCTTGCTGAGCTTGGCAATCTTCTCGAGCTTTTCCTGCTGTTTCACGCGAATGTCGCGAATCTCGTTTTTGAGCGACTCTACTTCGTCCTCACCAGCGCGCAGTTTTTCACTGCGTTTATCGAGTTCGTCAAGTTTTTTGTCGAGCGTCGTCTCGCGCTGGACCAGTCGGTTTTCTAAATCTTTGAGCTCATTGCGACGCGTTTGTTCTTCTTTGCGCGCCTGGTCAGCGACCTTGCGAGCGTCTTCGCGTGCTTCATCGACAAGCTTGTCGGCTTCTTTTTTCGCTTTTGCTAACTCCTTGGCCGCCTTGTCATCTGCCTCGGCAGATTTCTTTTTACTGAGGTATGTACTGCCGCCATAGCCAAGGCCAAGCCCTGCTACCGCGAGCAAAATGGTAATTGGTTCCATGTTCTCCCTTTCGTTCGGCCGGGCTTTACACGCAGCAATCGCTATCACTTCTCTAGCTACGACGTATCAACCCACCAAATTTCAACATAAAATTAACAATAGGTGGCTTCTCCCGAAAACTCCTTGAGATGCCTACTTAAATAATACGCCGGTTCATTGTGTCGCGTCAATTACTGCATGACAGCACGAACAAGCACACGCTGCTTTAGCGAAAATGTCCCGGGAACCTGGCTACCAGCGCAGGTAATGAGGGTCAGCCCGGGTTTTGCTGTGTCGGCGGAAACAAGCATGCGTGTCATGTCTACCTTATCTTTATCAACAACCTGCATGTCAACCACTTTGTAGGTGAAGGTTTTCCCGTCTCCTCTGGTTACGGTAATATCATCGCCCGCAACAAGCTTCGTCAGGTCATGGAAAATGCCATGCGTCTTCCCTATGCCAGAGTGCCCGTCTATGAGCATTGCCCCGTTTTCCCCTGGCAAGGATGAAGCGTTGTACCACCCGGCGTCGTAAATGCCGTACGGAGCCTTCAGCTCATTTTTCCGATCGACACCCATAGATAGCACCCGGGCATGAACTTTGAGTTTTGGTATGGCTATATAGCGCGGGTTCACTGGGGAAACCGCATAATTTCTCACGGCAGCAGGTGTCGGTTTTTCGGTAGAGGGCGGCACTGTTTCGTCAGTTGAACCCATGTCACCCGTATCCACACCCTTAACCTGCGTTGTTTCTTGCAGCGTTTTAACCTGCACAGCAACCTGTTTGTTAGCATGGAGACCGCTTAGTCCAGCGTATAGCCCAAGGCCGAAAACCATGACTGCCCCCGCATACAAAAACACTTGTTTGTGGAGCAAGCGTGGTACTGTGCGGGGTTTTTTATGTGTTTTTCCGGTTGCAACATTCTGCCGAGGCTGAATGGTCACCGCATTCTGTGCGCTGTGGCGTTTTACATGGTTTGGCTTTACGTCCATATAACGACGAGACTGCTTGGCAGCGCTTTGAATCTTGAGCGAAACCTTCGGCCGTACTGGCTGCTTTCGGACAACTGCTATGTCTTGGATTGTCCGCATCTGCACGGGGCGAGGCACATAGGAAACACTACGGCGTTCATACCGTAGTGTTCCTGAGAAAACCTGATTGTCGAGCGTCATGCGCGCCTGCGACATCACTTTATCCTTTTTATTTTATTTGCGTCGGCGAGTTGTGTGCGCACGGGCATGAGCTGGGCGAGTTTTGCGAGCAATGCCAAGCAGCAGTAGTGCCGCACCAGCGGTAGCACCGAGCGTTAGAAGTGGGTTAGCAGACACAAGCGCAAAGCCCGTATCTGGAGCTGTTGGCTGATTCTGTACAGTTAACACCACGTCGTTGCCATCACCACCCTTGTACGTTATCTTGAACACCACACCGTTCTGTTCGAATGTAGCGCCCTCTGGCAGGTCCTTAAATGTACCGTCCACCGCTTGGCTGCCAGCAACTTCAATGATTGTAAATGCCTGCCCCTGCTCAGGGGTATATCCATTGTATCGTGAAGTCGCAAGTACCGAGTTAGAGCCGAGTATTACAGTCGAACTAGTTTGTGTCGTATTCATAACTTTTAACTGATCGTAGCCGGTGCAAGGGTCACTTCCACCAAGCTCAAACTGGTATGTTCCGTATAGTTGGAGCATATCAGACGAAAGACAGCCTGGGCTCATTCCTGGTTCTACGGTACCGCCGTCTTGAATCCATATAGAGTATTTGAATGAACCAAGCCCTTTTAGTACGCCCCCTGTTTGCACCATCACCGATGAACGCACCGCTCCTTGAGCCATTATTGCAGTTTCGTTTTCCACGACCGTAACGGCTTCTGTGTCTTTAGTATCGATATAGTTAGTTGTTTTTTGCGGGATAGTCAATTGCGACCCGCCGATATTCAGCACTCCCGATCCACTTGTCTTAGTTATTTTGTCCTTACCTGTGACCGTGCCAGTCATATTCACTGTTGCACTTGGATCAATGCCAACTGTTGTTTGTGCATTGAGTGTGAGATTGCCAGAATAGTTGTGTGTGGTCGATTGGGGCTGAAGACACGAAGTTGAAACTGAGCTACCCATGCCCCCAAATTGGGCGCAAGCGGACAAGAAATAGAGCGTTGCATTTGCACCAGCTTCAACCGTTACAGGCACAGCAGTATTCATAGTCACCACGTCCTTAGCTTGAGCACCGAAAACCACTGTACCCCTTCCCATAATATCAATGGCGCTAACATGAGAACTAGGCAATACTCTCACGATCACACTCTGGTCAGCGATTGTCTTTGCAATTTTTATCACCCCCGCAACATCATATTGGCTGTCCGGACTATAGTCCCTGAACTCTAGTGACCCTTTACCTACGATTGCACCAAACGTCGTTCCATCGCCAACCGTAAGTCCATAGGCACTTCCGCTCGAAGCAGGTGGCGTAGAGACATATCCCCCATCAGCAATGCTAAGCGTCGAAACAACCACGCCGTAGGTAGCAGGTGTCTGCCCGCTCGACAAATCATTGGCCGTCTCCACGCCGCCAAAGTCTGCTGTAAGATCATTTGTTAGCACGTCATGACCAGCGGTAATTGCAGAGGCCTGAAATACAATTATATCTCCCGTCTGTGGGACACCGCCGCCACAGTTTGACCAATTGGTTGCGGTGCTGAATTTATTATCGCCAGCCGTGCCAGTCCACGTACACGTTTGGACGGCGGCGTGGGCGACGCCGGTGAAGCCCAATGTGAGTAGCGAAGACAGTGAGAGCACTGCCGCACTTGTGCCCGAAATAACTCGTTTAAAACGATTCATTGTAATTCCTTTTGTAGTTTTTATTTGGTATTCCTAGTTATGTATATACTACATATCAAAACGAAACACAAGCACTTTGACGCATTTGTGTGGAAAACCTGCCGTCTTATTTCTTTTGGGGAGTTATGCGTACGGGTGCGCCGTAGTGGGGCAGGGCTACGTGGTCGTTTTCACCGTGGACTAGCCTTTCCACCCCTGTTTCAATCCACCTGGGATTTTGGGTGGTCACAAGCGGAATGTTGAGCCCTTGCGCCAACGCATTGGCAACTGTGAGGCCTATCCGTAAGCCCGTAAAGCTACCAGGACCCTGAAAAACCACTATGCCATCAACGTTATGCCACTCCCGACCATTGCCTTCCAGCATGGTCTTGATTTTAGAGTGAATTGTCTCTGCCAATTGCCGGTGCGCCGTCCAGGTTTCGTAAGCCAGTTGGGCTGTGTCATCGTACAGTCCAATCTCTGCCTCGGGGTTATCTGTTCTGAGTGTGAATATCAACATCTGAGCGTATATTAGCGCCCGGTACCACTAGATGCCGGGGCACTGCCGCACGTCGTATCGGGCACAATGTACAAGGTCACGCTCCGAGCCAGGCGCTTCGCTATGGTATCGCTCTCCGAGCCTGCCCATGCGCCGCCCGCGTAGGTCGAAATGTTTGTTGATTTCATGACTTCAATTCTGTCGGCCGGAACGCCATTACTAACAAGCATGGACTTAATCTTTTCTGAGCGTTGGGTTCCAAATGCCAGGTCTGCCGGTGCAGTTGTAGCGACAACACCTTCAAGTTTGATAGTAAATTCTTTGTCATTGTTTGTTTTATAGAAATCAGCAAACGACTTTACCATGACTTCGGCATTGTAGCCTGTGTAATCATTCTGTGTATCAAAATTCAGGCTATCCGGTAAGAAGTAGGCGGGACGGTTGTAGTATGAGCTTATCAGATCTTGCTGGGACGAATAGTCTATTGATCCAGAACCATTGCCACCATTATTGGCGTTCACAATGGTATCAAAGTCTGATTTGGCTAAACACGTGGATGTTGAGCTTGGTTCTGTGGCTGTTATATCTGTGTCGCCACTGTCGGTAGTTTTTGTCGAACTATTCCCGGGCACCAAAGATAGCTCTTTCGCGCTAAATACAAAGCTTGAAACAACCCGTTTACCATCTTCTTTGCCAGTGGTGACTCGCGCGTATTTTGTGTCTCCGCCAGACAGATCAAACAGATAATAACTCTCGCCCGAACTATTAAACTGCTGTTTGTTCAGCTTGGATTTTTCACCTTTTAGCTTCGCGCCAGCACTGGTAAGAAATGCCTTCGTACTATTGTCGCCCGTTTGCTCAACCGCCTTGTCTATGTTGCCCTCGGTCACGTTGTTCATAAAGGCCTGCGCAAGTGCCCGTGACTGCATTTTTGGAGATATCACTACAAAAAACATGATTGCCGCAATTAGCAGTACAACAACCCCCGCAATCAGGCCTATAATCAGCCCCGTATTGCTATTATGAGCGGGCTGGATTGGAGCGATTGGGGCACTCGGACTTACCGGACTTGGATCGGGGGGCACTATCGCCACAGATGCTTGTGGGGTTACCTGCACAGGCGGTTGACTTGATCCGTTAGTATTTGGGTCCATTTTCCCTCCTCTTATGATTCCTTTTATGCTCCTATTGTATCACTTCGCTAAAATTCACGCTCTCAGCGTGGGAACAAATACGAGAACTTTGGCGAAAATGTGCAATCGATGATGCGTTCTGTTTCTCCAACCGCGCTTATAGTGATGGTGGTGCGATCTTTGGGCAGTACCTCACGTACAACATCACTCCATTCCACGATCACGACAGTCCAGGGATCGCTCAGATACTCCCGAAGCTCATCTACTATGATGCCAGGGTCATCAAGCCTATAAAAGTCGAAGTGAAAGATATTAAGTTTGGGGGCATCATATTGGCGAACAACAGTAAATGTGGGGCTTGCTACCCTGTCAGGGCTGCCAGCTCCACGCACTAGCCCACGTGTGAATGTCGTTTTGCCGCCACCAAGGTCGCTCACGAGCTCAATCACCTCGCCACCCTTCAGCCGCGCACCAATGCGTTCACCAAGCGCTTCAGTGTCTTCGGAGCTTTGCGAACGCGTTTGCCAAGTCTTTTCGGTAGACATATGCTCCATATCCTACCGCGCTGGCCGCGACGACTGCAAGCACAGCGGGATGAATCGGTACGGGACCAGGTATAGAGGCTGTCTCACGAACGGGTGTTGTAACTGTTTTTTGGGCGGTGGTTTTGTTTGTTTTTGGACTAGTTTTTTTGGTTGTTGCCGCCGATTTAACCTTGGCTGTCGAAGTTGAAGCCGTCTTGACTGTCAGTCTTTTCGCCGCCGTTGCCGGTTTGACTATTGGTTGAGCTATTATGTTGGTCGCAGCATCCGTGGGCTTTGTTGTCCAGTACCATGTTCCGTTCGCGAGCGCCCATGCCTGGCCGTCAGGTGCCGAATCGTACGGATCAGACTGAGCAACTACTGCGCCAGAGCCATCGAGCAAGGCAGCTTGCCCACTTGTATTACTCATGCTCAAGCTTGTTTGGCTAGCGTAAAATGTACGAAAACTTTTCGGAGCGATCGTCACGCCGGAGGGAAACAGATACGAGTGTTTCGTGGCAAGCCCCGTTTGGAGTGTAAAACCAGACAGATAAAACGATGCGTCGTTAGCATTGTAGAGTTCGATATATTCGTCCGTACCATCAGTTCCAGTACCGGCAGGGTTTGGCAGTATTTCGGTAATAAGCGGAGGCGCAAGCCCGGCATTATCACCCGGGATGGCAGTTTCCTCAGGGGTAGCTTCCACTTCATTTATGTTTTCGATGATTGCCGGTGGTTCGACAGCTGCCTGCACCCATTCGACCGTTTCAGCCGGTACAGTACTACTGAGCGGCGCAAGCGTTAGTGTGCAGCCCGCCAGATTTCCAACGCGCCAAGGGTTTGCAAGACTAGGGTCATGGTACCAAAGGGCGTATGTCATGCTTGCGGTTTCTTTCCGCAGATCAAGTGCCGCAGTTGTCGTTCCCGTCACACCAGGTTTTGCCCAGTTTACGCTATCTACTGTCGTGAACGTACTCGAAAGGCCACTGCTTTGAAGCCTACGCACGACTAATGTCCCTTTTGTGTCGGCGAGCGCAACAGAAAGTTTTGTTACCAGCACTGCGTCACATGTAGTACCGCCATCACTTGTCATAAGCAGCGCCTGACCTGCAGCGAGTGACCGAACCGGTAATTGCTGGGACGGCACAATTGCACCTGGGTTTGCCGTGTCGCTCCCCGTGTAACCGACCCAGTATTCACTTAGGTCAGGAATGTCAGCTGTAGCTTGCAGTACTACCAGCTCTTCTCCAGTAATTTTTATCTCGCGGATAACGAGTGGCGGCACAACTACCGTTTCGGCCTGTACTTTTAACGGTACGAAGCTTAAGGTTACTATTATTCCCACCCTGAGGAGTGTGCTCAGGTATTTCATAGTTAATCTTCAGTCTATCCCTGGCGAAAAACAGATTGCAAGCACAGGCACGATAAAATATGTTTCTTTTTTACAACTTTATATCGTTGTACTGCAGCGTCTAAACGATTTCCTGCAGCATGGCTACGGTTATCTATAGATCACACTTGTGTAATGACCACAATTAAAGCTGGAGGTAGCTATGAGTAATGGACTATACTACTACTATGCTTCAGCTAAGCGAGAGTCTGATAGGTCGACCAGTCATGAGCCTACGCACGGGTCAACCAGCCGCTACCACCACCGCGGCCATTTTTAACCCGAATAATCTTAAAATTGAGGGGTTTTACTGTGCCGACCGTTTTAGCAAGAAAGAGCTGGTACTCCTGTACCAGGATATTCGTGATGTCATTCCACAAGGCCTAGTCGTGAATGACCATGACGTGCTTGCCGAACCTCAGGAGCTGGTGCGGCTAAAAAAAGTCATGGATATTGGCTTTGAGCTCATTGGCAAACAGGTTGTATCGCTGAGTAAGCAGCGCCTAGGAAAAGTCACAGACTTTGCAACAGAGATCGAAACCATGTACGTCCAAAAGCTATATGTGTCCCAAGGACTCCTGAAAGGTCTTACCCGAGGAGGCCTCACAATAGACCGCACTCAGGTGAACGAAATAACCGACAAAAAAATCATCGTCGAAGACCCGCTCAACCGTGGCGCCGTCCCAGCCGGTGCCACCGCTTAATCAGTTGTCTCTAGTACGGACTTGATGTCTTGGTAGCCGAAGCCCTGACGGGCGAGGTACATCATAAGTTTTTGGTTGTCCTGGTATCGGCTCATTTTTCGCTTTTTCTCTACAAGATCGAGCAGTATCTGGCGATCGTCGGTTTCGTTTGCCTGGAGGACTGTATGAATGATCTCATCGCTAATCCTTTTTTGCCGCAGCTCCATCCGCAGCTTTTTTGTGCTCGTTGCCTTTAACAACCGCCTGTTCTCTACCCAGCGTCGTGCAAACTCCGTATCATTAACCAACCCCTGTTGCTTTAGCTTTGGGAGGACAGTCCTCCCAAAGTCGCCGCTGTAGCCTTTGCGCCGAAAATAGTCGTGCAGTTCACCCTCGCTGCGCATGCGACGCGCCACGTAGGCGAGCGTGAGATTGTAGGCCTTGTCCGTCTGGGATTGTTGTTTTGCCCCTGTTAGCTCCACCTGGGATAGCTCTTGCCCTACCACAAAGCCACTATCCAGCAAACCTTCGGCACTCAGGCTAAAGGCATATTTGCCATCTACAAAGATAGAGAATCTTCCCTCCCGCCTTACCTGAGTTTTTATAGCCGTAATCTTCATGTTTTGTACAGAATCTCGTATGTTTCCATGAGGCCATCAGCAATCTGGACAGGGTTATTCTGGATGAACACCCCAAGCTCCGTGCGGTTCATCCAGCGCACGTCAGCCACTTCATCTTCCTGCAAAGAAAGTGTCGTTTCTGCTGGGATGAAGGCTCTGTATAGTGTCGTAAAGCGGTTTAGCTTTCGCCAGCCAAACGCGCCATCTGATTTGTAGTGCTTAACCAATTCTAAAGGCGTAACGACCCTAAGCTCTTCGTACAGTTCTCGTTCTGCGGCCGCAAGATATCCCTCGCCCGCGTCGACATGCCCTGCCGCTGCGGTGTCCCAACACCCTGGGTATAGTTCTTTGTCGTCGTGACGTTTCTGGAGCAGGATGTTTCCAGCCGAGTCTTCAAGGGTAATGCGCACAACCCTGTGTCGCAGTCCCTTTTCTTGAGCCTCATCCTTTGTGGTCGTGCCGATTACCGAGTCCTGGTCATCAACGATATCTATATGTTCGTCTCTCATTTACAGGAGTCCATCTCGCCTTAAAACTTCTGTCAGCTGTGTTAGTTTTTCGAATTTCGGCGATGTGCTGATATGTCCGCCTCCCGGGATGGTAATGAAAGTTCCGTCGACCTCTCTGTAAAGCTGTTTAGCTTCAGCGTAGTCACAGTATGGATCATCGTCACCGTGGACAAAATAGAATGCCTTGGCACCTTGCTTTATTTTTTCTGGGGTAATTGTTTCAATGAAAAGAGCATCAAACTGGCCGGGTTCATACCATTTAACCTCTTTCAACAGGCGTTCATTCAAAAATGTGCCGACGAGTACTGCTGCTTTTATTTTGGGAAACCAATCAGAAGCAAGCAAATGCAGTAGGGTTGTGGCGCCGGAAGAATGACCAATGACGATGTTGTCTGAAAAATCCCAACCGGATTGCCGCAGAAACGTATCGTACGCAGAGAGATCTGGCGTATGGCACTCGGGCAACTGCGGGAAAAATACTTCGTAGCCTGCCTGTTCCAGCCGACGCTGCAACCACCCTTGCCACGGTAATCCAGTGGGTGTGCCATCTGTCCCATGTAGTATGACCGCCCTTTTCACGCCTATTCCTTTGTGGCGGCTTCGCGGACTTTGGCGGCTATTTCAGTTTGGACTTTGGGGTTTTCCTGCAGGTACGTTTTGGCGGCTTCGCGGCCTTGGCCAATCTTTTCGCCACCATAGGCAAACCAGGCACCGGCTTTTTCGACAATGTTGTGAATAACCGCTAGGTCAAGAATGTCACCCGCTACCGAAATGCCCTGGTTGTACATAATGTCAAACTCAGCTTCGCGAAAGGGCGGGGCAATCTTGTTTTTCACCACTTTCACGCGGGCGCGGTTTCCGATGACACTATCACCAGCTTTGATTTGGGAGATACGTCGAATATCCATACGTACCGAGGCGTAGAATTTGAGTGCGTTACCGCCCGTTGTTGTCTCTGGGTTGCCAAACATGACACCTATCTTCATACGAATCTGGTTGATGAAAATAACGGTGGTTTTACTACGGCTAATAACACCTGTGAGTTTACGAAGTGCCTGACTCATAAGTCGTGCTTGCAAGCCCATGTGGCTATCACCCATATCACCCTCTATCTCGGCGCGCGGTACTAGTGCGGCTACCGAGTCGACCACTATGAGGTCAACGGCGTTACTACGTACCAACGTCTCAGTAATTTCAAGTGCCTGCTCACCGTTGTCCGGCTGACTCAGCAGTAAATTCTCTACATCTACGCCTATTCGCTTCGCGTAGGCTGGGTCAAGGGCATGTTCAGCGTCTATAAACGCAGCGGTGCCACCACGCTTTTGTACCTCGGCTATAGCATGGAGCGTCAGTGTTGTCTTGCCACTGGACTCTGGCCCATAGATTTCTATAATGCGACCCTTCGGAATACCGCCACCCAGCGCAAGGTCGAGGCTAAGGCTGCCTGTCGGCGTACATTCAACCTCAACGCCTTGGTTTTCGCCCAATTTCATGATTGAGCCCTTGCCAAACTGTTTTTCAATAGTCTCGAGCGCAAGCCCCAGCGCCTTAGCCCGACCTTCACCTTCTTGCTTAGCTTCTTTTGTATTATCCACCTTGTCGCTTACTGCTTTTGCCATTTTCGTCCTCCCGTCTACGGTCACCTCGCCGGCAACCTGAATCAAATAATATTGTAGACACTGGTATACGCCCCTACGTCCCGCAATGCAAACTCTTTCCCATTTTGGGAGGACAGTCCTCCCAAAATAGCTTTTACCTTAATATCCGTTGGCTAGTTCGCGTTTTAATATGTCCATCATCTTCTTATTTTCCTCATAATCAGCGACGAAATTTAGATAGATTTCAGGGCTTGAAAATAGTTCGAGGATGCGCTCGGGCCGCAACCATGTCTCTTGGGTGCGTTGCAAATAATACGGCAAGCTAGAGTATTCGTAGGTACGCCAAACGCGCGGATTTAGGTGAATATACCGCGTAATATGCTGCGGGTAACCATCATCGCTAATGAGTGAGGCTCGAAATCGCGACTCAAATAACGAACCGCTGCGCTTATACTTTGTATTAAAGTATCGGCTGTAGCTGGTCATGAGGCTCTGCATAAAACTGGTAAGCGCCCCTTGTTGATGCTGATATACCAACAAGTGAAAGTGGTTAGGCATGATACAGAAAGCCACCAGGTCAACTTTGTGATAAAAATTTGGATAAGAGATACCGTATGGATCTTTCGCCTCTTCAGGCGACAGGTATCTGGCGAATAATTTCAGAAAAGTTAAATAATCTTGCTCATCGGCAAAAATTCGCATTTTACTGTTACCCCGAGCGTATACATGATAGAAGCTGTTTGGGGCATCCAAACGAATAACATTTCTCCTTGGCATATACTAACTATACCACAATATTTATCTCGGGAGGACTGTCCTCCCAAGATGGGGAAGATGCTGGGATAGTGGTTGTGTTTTTGGTATACTGTGGGGAATGCGTGTATCAGATAGTTTGGTGGAGAAGCTACTGGCGTCGACTGGTAAGTTTACGGACGAGCAGCTCGAGGCGCTCCGAAAGCAAGAAAAAAGCGAAAAAAAACCTCTGCAAGATGTGGTAGTAAGTAGTAATACGCTGAGTGAAAAAGAACTTACTCAGCTGTACGCCGCAGAGGTAGATGTTCCTTTTGTAGAATTTGTGGCGCGTGATCTTCCCAGAGAGATTGTTGAGTTGATACCAGAGCGAGTAGCACGGCAACACCGGGCGATTGCCTTCCAAACCGGCGAAGACGGCGTGGTATTCATTGCCATGGAAGACCCCGATGATGTGCCGGCGATAAGTTTTCTCCAAAAACAACTCGGTAAACCAGTCCGGATACACATAGCGACAACAACGACAATTCAGAGCGCTCTTGACC
>JBASZU010000021.1:0-2690 GCA_049661165.1 Saccharimonadales bacterium (SeqCode) | reverse complement strand
GAATTGCTGCGCGCCAAAGCAGCACAACACAAAGACGTCCGCGAATGTTTACGTAAGACCGGCAGCCGAAACATTGTGGAAAATTCACCGGTCGACACCTTTTGGGGTTGCGGTACACAGGGTGACGGCCAAAACATGATGGGTGTACTATGGATGAAGATAAGAGAGGAGTTACTGTGAAAGGAAAGACTAGGCGCACCAAAGATACGATAGCAACCATGCTCGATGAACCCGATGAGGTCGTGAAGCGGCAGGTGGGCGGGTTTGTGCATTTTATGCGCGAAAAAGCTGTGGTGGGGCTGGCGGTTGGCTTTATAGTCGGACAGCAGGCCCAGGGGCTTATAAAACAGCTGGTGGACAGTTTCATAAACCCGTGGCTGACGATTATTGTTGGTTCAAAACTTCAGGAGCGCGTGTCTTATGTGGGCGGTGAACCATTTGCATGGGGAAAGTTTGTCTACGTGTTTATGAATTTTATGTTTGTCCTTTTGGCTATATATATTCTGATAAAACTGTTTAAGCTTGATAAGCTTGATTTGCCGAAAGAAGTGAAAGCTAAGAAGTAAATATGCCATCCCAAGTGAATCCAAGTCTGTCTGACGAACAGAAAAGGGTGCTTTTCGAGAAGGCTACTGAAGTGCCCGGCAGTGGCGAGTTACTAGAGGAATCGCGCGACGGCACGTATGCGTGCGCAAACTGTGGGGCAAAATTATTTATGAGTGAGGCTAAGTACAAATCAACCACGCCGGGGCTTGTTGGCTGGCCGAGCTTTGCCAAAGCGGCGAGTAACGATGCGCTTGTGCTCACGCCCGACAATTCGCTTGGCATGATGCGCACGGAGGTGACGTGTGCCAATTGTGGTGGCCACTTGGGACACCTATTCACTGGCGTAGACGACCACCCGTCGGGTAATCACTACTGTATAAACTCGTGTGCGTTATCGTTTAAGCAAGGGGAAAAGGAGAAGTAAGTGCGCATTTATCTTGATTCTGAAGATCTAGTGATTGAACCTCAAGGGATTGAGCAGTTGTGGTCACTCAGCCGCGGGTTGCGCGTTCCACGTTCGGCGGTCACGCGTGCTGATTGGCAGGAGCACGCTGTTATGGCCGGGCGAGACATTGGTATGCGATTTGGCACCGGATTCCCTGGCGTGCTGGCGGCGGGATGGTTCTACAGTAAATCCTTCGGCAAATCTTACCTGTTTTTGCGCCGTCCTACTTACCGTTGGAAGAAAATGCAGATAGAAGCGGACCACGTCGTCACGCTCCGACTCCGCAACTTCACCTGCGATACCATCCGCTTAACCATTGCCGACAAATCCCTGGCCAACACCATCCTCCACTGGGCAAAGAATTAGTCGAATCTTTAACTTCAGGCATTCCGTTACTCCTGTTTTCCGAGGAGGCTCCTTGGAAATGAGGGAAATATGTTGGGGTAGATGTTTGGCTAGCACTCTTCGTGGTGTTTGTTGCCCCAGGTGGCCATGGCGGTCAGTACGGGGATGAGATCATGGCCTTTGTCTGTAAGGGTGTAAACAGTGCGGGGAGGAACTTCGGCAAATGTTTGTTTGGTGATTACACCCGATTTTTCAAGTGCTTCAAGTCGCTGACACAAGGTTCGGGGGTTTACGCCAGATACTGACTTTTCAAGCTGACTAAATCGTTTTGGGCCAGAATATAGGTCGCGGATAATGAGGGCAGTCCATTTCTGGCCGACGACGCGGAGAGCAGAGGCGATGCAGCCAATTTGGGGTTCGATAGGGGCAGAAGATTTCATGGTATATGTTCCTTTCCGATTAGTAGGAGACCCTTCGGTTTCACTACGCTACGCTCAGGGTAAAGTATCGTTCTTAAAAACGATACTTTACTTTGTATAGTTACAAATGTATACTTACTATATAAAGTATATCATAAGGAGGGAAGCGTATGAAGCTTGGAATTATCATTGGCAGTACGAGGCAGGGGCGGGCGACGGAAACGGTTGCAAAATGGGTCACGACTGCCGCAAAAGCAATTGACAAATTCGAGGTAAGTGTACTTGATCTGCGGGATTACCCTATGCCTTTTTTTGATGAGCCGATGCCCCCGGCCTACAACGAAAACCGCCAGCCTGTAGCTGAAGCGCAAAAATGGCTTGATGCACTCGCCACACAAGAAGCGTTTGTGTTTGTGACACCAGAATACAACCACTCTATGCCCGCAGTTATAAAAAATGCCGTGGATTACGTAGATACACAGCTTAAAGGTAAGAGCGCGCTTATAGTTGCACACGGTCCAAGCAGCGGTGGTAGTGAAGCGGCCGCACATCTGCGCACGGCACTAAGCAACACCATTGGTATGAGTGTTGTTGAGCCAGATGTGCTAATGCAAACTATGGTGGCCATGGGCGGTGTTTTTGACGAGAACGGTGCGCTTGTACAGTCGGACAATGACTGGGATGCACAGCTTGAAGCGGGTTTGGCGGTATTGGCTAACAACGAGTAAGTACTTGCGGACATTTCAGATTGTAGTTACGGATCAATAAAAGCAGGAACTGCCTTTACAATGTTACGTCGGTCAGGTTGTCATCGCCCAGGAGTTGAGTAAGTAGGGGCAGGTTTATGGTGTAGAGCTTGCTTTTTTCCAGTACGGCTTTTTTGGCTTTGAGTTTTGCAAGCTCTATACTGACGGTTTCGCGTGACATGGTGCATA
>JBASZU010000020.1:0-3480 GCA_049661165.1 Saccharimonadales bacterium (SeqCode) | reverse complement strand
GTATGGGCGTAGTCGCTGTAAAGTCCGGGCGTGATTTGCTCAAAGCGGCGGGAGACGCCCGGAAACATATTCAATATTCGTATGTATTCCGATAATGACCGACCCTCGAGTAGATTTACGCATGCTCTCGCTACTAGGCATGCGTTTGCTCTGTTCACTTTCCCGGCCAGAGTCGACACTCCCTTGTAATCTTTTGAGTATTGAATATGTATGTTCGCGGATTGCCCTACGGTTATTTGCTGAGCATCCTTGCTCCATAAATATGTATTCTGACTTTGTTTGATAAATGTTCTGAATGCCTGGTAGTATTCCTCGCGAGTTGGGTATATGTCGGGGTGATCCCAGTCGATGCCGCTTATTATCGAAATATGTGGTGTAAACTGGAGAAAATTGCGGTCAAACTCATCACATTCATATACAAAATACTGCGCCCCTTCTTCATAAGCACCCATTTCAGCGAAACTGCTTTTCGCGGGGAGGATGTAACCAAGGGGGATGCCTAGCTGTTTCATAGTCCATACAGTCATTGCGGTCGTTGTCGTTTTGCCGTGTGTTCCTGCTATGGCGATGAGTTTGAGGTTTTTTTGCGACAAAATCTCGTTCAGTAGCTCGTCGCGTTTGCTCATACGGATACCATTTTCGCGGCAAAACTGGAATTCGGGCGAATTAGGTTGCTCAATCGCCACCGCAGAGGAGTAGACATACCAGTCAATTGGCCGGTGTAAATGAGCTGCCGATATGTTTGCATGCGTCTGGCCGACAGATATATCGTTAACACCGTGTTTTCGTAAATAATCCAGGTAAAGTGACTCTTGCTTATCCGAGCCAGATACCTCGTGTCCTGCCTGCTTTGCCACAACGGCGAGAGGGCCTATACCTGTGCCGCCAATACCCGAAAAAAATATGTGCATGGCTATATTATCAAGTAGCAAGTAGCAAGTAGCAAGTAGCTTCCTGTGAGCTGTTATAATCATAAGTGGTATGGATAAACGAAAACTGCATCATATATGGCGATATCTACGCAGGGTGCATCCATGGTATTTCCTAGTGCTCTCATTGCTGTTTGGGGTAATCTGTGTGAAAGCGCTGCAACACAACAATATTGAAATGGGACGGCTACGAGAGAACGTCTTTTTGGCAGATAAAAACGGCGGAGATGTTGAAGCTGCTTTGAGAGAGCTGCGTACCCATGTATATGGCCACATGAATACGAGCCTAGAAACGGGATCTAACGGAGCTCATCCTCCTATACAGCTCAAGTATACATATGAACGCCTGCAGGCTGAACAGCAGAAAAATCTTGGGGCTAACAATAGTGCTCTCTACGGGCAGGCTCTACAGGAGTGTAATGCTCAGGGACAGACTGCTACAGCGCAGGATACTATAAACTGTATCGAAAACTTTACTGCCGCCCGCGGTGTACATCTTGCGGATATTCCTGATGCTTTGTACAAATTTGACTTTACTTCGGCCAAATGGTCTCCTGATCTCGCAGGACTGAGCATGGTGGCTACAGTTCTCTCGATAGCTGGTTTTTTGCTGACGGCAATATACCGATGGTTCATGAAACGCTACCTATAGTTTATAGTTGGGCTAGGATTACCAGAGCAGCTCTGCTAGATTCATGCGAGAAGGCACTAGCTTCAGGCATGGTTTTACGGAGGTTGCTATTGGAGCCGCGGAGCTACTCAGGTCGATAATGCAGTAGAGGTTCTAAGCCTAGGTACATCCACATACCACACGGCTGCAGACTGGTCATAGATACGAAAACCCCCAGAAGCTACTTCTATCTGGGGGTTTTGTGATGCAACAGTATTACTGTCGAGGATTGCCAGTCGTCTGTGTGTTCGTAGGGGTTGTGCTACCCTGAGTATTTGTGTTGTTGGTTGACTGGGTTGTGGTGCTGGTTTCGGTACAATCTGGACCCTTTGGATTTGCTTTCTTGAATTCTTCGATGCTCTTTGCTACCTTGCCATCTTTGCTAAGGTTTTCCCAGAATGTGACTTGGTCGCGGTTGATAAGCATTTGGTCGGCCGGGTAGTGTATCTGCTGACAGCCAAGCTTGACGAGTGTGTAATCGCCGGTAGCTTGCTGTTGCCCATTTGCACTCGTTGTGTTCTGTGTAAGGTAGTAAACACCACGCAGATCGACGAAGCTATTTGTCAGCGAGGTAATCTTACCAAAGTACACCTGGCCATTATTTAGGAATACGGCCTGGTATTTTGCGGTGTCGACATAGCCGGTCTCGGCACTTTTGTTATCTGTGCGGGCGAACGAAATTGCCATCAAAACCAATAGTATGGCAACGCCGAACAACACGGCAACATTAAGTAGGTTCAGCCATGTCGGCAGACCTGAAAGTCCGCTTGTCTTCTTACTGCTGTGTGAAATAGCTGGTGCTGCGGCTGGAGCTGTCTCCGGTCGGGTAGCAGGAGCTGAGTTTGTTTGTCTAAAATCCATCTTTTCCACCTTTTAAGACATTAAATATTTACAACCATAAGTGTAATATAGCTAGTCCAGGGACGCAAGGCCAAATCCAAAAGTTGTTGTGTTTGCTACCAAAGGTGTTGACAACAGATTACGACCGATGTATGTTAGGGGTACTAACATAATGTTATGGAGGGGAGAAGTCTACAATGGCATTTACTCACAAGAACTCAAAGGGTGTTACATACCACCTGAACTCAAAAAAAGTCACACTTCGTGGCGGCAAAGAGCAGACAATTTACTACTTCAGTAAAGATGCTCGCCCAGAAGCCTGTGAGCTTCCAGCTGGCTTTAGCGTGAACGAAAACCCACGCAACGGCTTCCTCACCGTCAAGCGCGGCTAGATACATCCATAAAATCCAACAGAACGCCCGACCAAAATCGGGCGTTCTGTTTTGTTGCCGCTATAAAATGCGACATTTTCTACAAAAAACAAGGATAAGTCGTGCTACAGTGTTTTTATGAAAAGCACAAAACCCATTGTCGTTGTTAAGGAACTTCGGAAGCTATATGACGGTAAGCCGGCCGTAGACGGCATATCCTTTGAGGTACACGAGGGCGAAATATTTGGCATCTTAGGACCAAACGGGGCGGGGAAAACCACAACGCTCGAGATGCTCGAGACTCTGCGACCGATTGACGGCGGTATGGCGGTACTGCATGGCCTAGACGTATCCACAAACCCCGACAGAGTGAAAGGGCTTATCGGTGTGCAGCCGCAGACACCGAGTTTTGAGGAAAAAACGAAGCTTGTGGAGCTACTAGAGTTTTTCTCGGCTGCTTACGGTGAAAAGGTCGATGCCATGAAGTTCCTGCGCGACCTCCAGCTCGAGGATAAAGCGCAGAGCTACGTCGAAAACCTCTCTGGGGGGCAGCGCCAGCGTTTTTCAATTGCCGCAGCGCTGGTGCATGGGCCAAAGGTATTCTTCCTCGATGAACCAACCACGGGGCTCGACCCGCAGGCGCGCCGTAACCTTTGGGACCTCATACGAG
>JBASZU010000019.1:0-5080 GCA_049661165.1 Saccharimonadales bacterium (SeqCode) | reverse complement strand
GTTAAGAGTTAAGAGTTACTCACAGTAAAACAAGTACTCTGGTGTAAATTGTGTAGCAGAGTAGCTTTTAGTTCCACCTTTTTCAGAAACAGCGGCCGAAATCGTGAAGATTTGTTCTGCTCTATCCCGCAACCATACAGTTATGGTATTTCCTGACGGTTGTACTACATCAGCCGGGGCTTGTAACCCGCCCATTGAAGCGGCGATATATGCTGCTACACTTCCAGATCCGCACGCAGTTTCAGCAACTAAACTATCCGTTTCTTTCACATACACATACGGTCGGATCAGATTGAGATAGCTCCAAACATACCCAAAAGCCGGTAACTTCCTCACTTCACACTGCTCGCGCATACACTTCTTAAGATTATTCATCCTCGGTTCAGCTGGGCTCACGATATACCCCATCGCTCCAAATACGACAACCACTTCGTTTTCACGTTTTTCGATCTCATACTTTAACGGTACTGTGATGCTTGTTTCCCCGGGCGTATTTCGAAAGCCAACAACTAGGCCGCCGACTCCAAGGATATTTCCGTCCGGAAGCCGCAAATCTTTCGCTGCCGCAAGCAAGCCATTTACGCTTAGTTCATTCCCCATCATAGTAAAAGCTGGAGAACCAAGATCGTCTGACAGATATCCGACTTGTTCAACCCCAGACTGGCCAAGTAGACCTTTTGTGACCTTCGGCCTATCTTCGATGAAGACACCCCCGAACCACAGCCGTCGTATTTCCACCGGCAATATCGTATATTTTCACTTCGTTCATAGTATTTACTCCTTACAATTTTCCTTCATTTCATTATTTAACTTCTCAATGCAAAAGCAAAACGCCGGAGAAGTATCCGGCGTTTAGGAGGTTACAAAGCACCAATAAACTAGCGGATACGCTCCGGCAGTGTATGTGAATGGTTCTGGCGTTTTTGGTAAAACATAAAAATTATTTTAGACTTTTTTCCCTATCTGTCAAGCGGCTGGCGTTTTAGTGGCTTTATTTACTTGCTCAGCAGTAATCATGGCGTTGCGGATTTGGTCGCTCATGTCGGTCATGCCACCAGGGCCGTGAGGGATGAGTATGGTGCTGTTTTTGCCGCTCATACCCAGTTCTTTAATAGTGTCAAAGTACTGTGTCATCATCACCAGGTTCATAACGTCTTGGCTGTTCACACCGTTTACGGCGCTGCTAAAGTTCTCGACCGACTCTTTTAAGCCCTCTATGATGGCCTTACGCTGGTTTGCAATACCTTGCCCCTGCAGTGCCTTACTTTCGGCTTCACCTTCGGCAGCTTTCACCACACGAATTTTATCTGCCTCGGCCTGCTGTATGGCTGCTTCACGCAGACGCTGTGCGGCGTTAATTTCATTCATGCTTACTTTGACTTTTTCGTCGGGATTGATGTCTGTCACCAAGGCTTTTACAATGGCATACCCAAAGTCGTCCATAACGGTGTCGAGCTCTGCCTTCACTGCGGTAGCAATATCATCCTTCATTTCGAACAACTGGTCGAGGTTGACTGCCGGCACACGGGCACGTACGGTGTCGAACACATAAGCCGTAATCTGTTCCTGTGGGTTCTGCAGCTTATAAAACGCATCGACGGCCTTTTCTGCTGGTACAAAATACTGCACACTCACAATCACGAACACAAACACATTGTCCTTCGTTTTTGTCTCTACCTGCACGTCAAGCTGCTGTACGCGTAGGTTCACCCGGCCAGCAATTTGGTCAATAAGTGGAATTTTGAAATTAAGTCCGGCTTTCGAGGCCTTTTTGAACCGACCAAACCGCTCCACGATAGCAATCGTTTGCTGTTTGACCGTAAATAACCCCGTTGCTAGCAAAATGATTAGTATTACTGCTATCACCCAAGCCATAAACCCTCCTTTGTTATACCAAAATTATACCAGATTAACGAGCATTCTTATAAAAACTAGCAATGATTGAAGGTAGCCCAACAGACATAGAGCGGACATAGAGGACAGTCCTCTAACCGCTCTAACTGATACGACAATGGGGAACGTTTGTATTCTATTGTATGCTCGTCTCGCAAAATTTCATTATATTAGCATAGCATCCACAAAGTGCTTACTCCCATGATTACGCGATTTGTGCAAGGAGCTAAAAGATAACACCCACAATACAGCATTCTGCTATGCATGCACCGAGAAACTGTGGCCATATGCTCGCCAAAGACGATACCCACATAGACACTGTAGCGCCGAATGCGTGAGCACAATTAATCAACTCACAATATCGCGCAATCACCAATTGACACAAATCTACAGATGTAAGGGCGAGACCCTAGGGCTGACTGAAAAAGCGTGTAGACGATGAGCGTGCTGCTGCCCAGCAGGGGGGTGACCACCTGCCCTAAGTGAAGACGCGGCTTGTCCGGCGGAGTTGGGGCTCCGTGTAGCGAGATTTCCTTGGGGTTGGGCTGACGTGCGCGAGTTCGCGCCCTGCGATAGACAACGCGAGTCATAGGCGCAGCTCGTTCCTGAGATAACTCTTCCGTTTCGAGGGGATGACGGGACCTTCTAGGTCACATCGGGATACTTGTGCTTCAGATCATCTATGGCTGCTGATAGCGCACTTCGAATATCGGGCAGAAGTCTTGCATACATTTCCCAGCTCGCCTCTGATATGCTCGAAGCAAGACGAATCGCCGACGAAGATTCGAGCGCGTCGATACCATCCGCAATATTCTTCAAATGCGCGAATGCGTCTTCAGGGGGAAGGTCGAAGATTGCCTCCTGAACAGCGTTCGGGACGTTGAAGTCGGCCACGTCAAGGTCACCGATCAAGAAGCAGGATGCTGCATTCACTATTCTTTGGTTGGTCATAACGCCCTCATTATAGCCTACAATCCGTAGGGGAAAAAGGTCACGACGCGAAAATCATCAGGATTGCCTTGAATTCGCCTCAGGTAAAGAAACGTTCGATGCTCGGCCAAATTGGTATCAGCAACCCACGGGTTTCTATAGATTGACGTAACGCCAACGGGTACCTCATTCCGATCTATCAATTTGAGAGGTTCCATAGAATTTGTCCGTAGCCAGGGACATAGAGGACAGTCCTCTGACAGATACGAAATATGGGGGAAACTTTGTATTTTAAGATATAAAAAATATCACAAGTATTGTGATATTTTGGTGCGCGAGAGAGGACTTGAACCTCCATGCCTTGCGGCACCAGCTCCTAAAACTGGCGTGTCTACCATTCCACCACTCGCGCGAATGTAAGTAGCATTTTACGAAATTTAGCGGAAAAAGGCTAGCTGAATATTACTGATAACCTATTTGTCTATCACGCTGCCCAGCCTACGTATTGCATAACGTCCTGAAAGCTTGCTGCAACGAAGTCTGCTTCTTTGACAACTGGCTCACGCCTCACGGTTTCTGTATACGCGATAAATTCGTCTGCCGCACGCGACTGCTTAACGGCTGCATCTGTCATGCCATCACCAACCATAAAACGAGAACCATCTGGCAGGCCGGCCTCATTAATCGCTCGTACTTTTCCTCCGTCCTGTGCCAAAGCATTATCTTCGTCGTACCCCACAACCTTTGTCTTGTTATCTGACCATTTGAACTCGTTTGCTAATATATGTTCCGGAGCAATGCCAAAGTATGTCGCAACAGGCAAGATCAATTCCCTAAAGCCACCTGACACTATCCAGATTCGTGCAGATTCTCGCCGCATCACCTCCTTATGTGACTCAAACGAAGGCGCAATGCGTTTTAGAGCTAAACCTTTAGCCAATGCTACATGTTCCTTTGTCGGCGCAAACATATTTACTCGCAGCGCAAGCGATTTGGCAAAACCTATCTCACCGAGCATTCCTTGGCGAGTAATTTCTGCGATTTTAGCATGTCGAAGATCGGCATCAGGCATTCCTTGGAGGCAAATAGCCGCAAGCTCATCGAGTGTCTCGATAGTCACCACCGTACTGTCAAAGTCAAATATAACAATTGGTTCTCCTGATTTTGGGGCTACCGACATCATGAGTTCTTTCTATAAAAACAAATTTGAATATCGCCAAGCATCTTATTTGAAATATAGTCCATATTTGTATATCTTGGCAAATCTGATTTGCCCGGCCATGAAAGCACAAAAAGACCCCCAGGCTTCACATGAACAAGCAGTCTTTCCAGTACATCGGGCCTGATATCATCGTATGGCGGGTCAGCCAGCACAATATCAAACGTACTATCTTGATGGTTCCTAGACCAGCCACTAATGTTTTTGCGTAGCACACTCATCTGGCCATCAAGCCCCAGCGCCTTCACACTCGCAGTCATGGCTTTTGCCGCCTCTATGTCTACATCTATAGCCAGCACCGAGCTAGCCCCACGGCTTAACGCCTCTATGCTTAAAGCACCGCTGCCCGCGTACGCATCAAGAAACGTCAGTCCTTCCACATCGCCCAGCGCGTTAAAAATTGCTCCCCGAGCCTTCTCACTCATGGGGTGCGTGCGGTGCCCCCGGGGGCTTTCAAAGACGCGTCCACCTAGTCGCCCCGCTATAACTCTCATCGTTTTGCCCGCCGGGCTTCTTTCAGCGCGCAGCGCCATATAAAGGCAACTGTTAGAACAATGTCTGGTATGAGCTCGCGCCGCACTTGCTTACCCAGTTTTGGCAGCCAACCGTGGCGGTAAAACTGCTCGTAGTATTGGCCGTCGGCAATCTTTTTCGCCTGGGATTTGAAAAATAACAGATACGGCTTTTGCCCCGTTATTACCGGAAGCTGCGTCGGCAGGCCAAGCCGACGATACCGCATGGGCAGAACCAGCAGCGCAACCCCCGCTTCAAAAGCGAGGTGCGTCGCGAGTAGCCCTTTATCTCCCCACATCCGCCAGTTGTTACGCATCTTTTCGCGTACTGTGTCGCCAGGGATAAACAGTTTCTCTTTTGCTGTACTCCGAGTTTCCATGACGGCACCTTTTCTTAAGTCCTGTAGTTCTTTTTCGTACGGATAATGATGCGCAGGAGTTAGGCCGTCTACCACAGCATGAGCCAGCCATGCCGCTTCAAATGCTGCTCGTGTTTCGTTCCGAGCCAGAAGCGCCAAAACAAGGC
>JBASZU010000018.1:0-5531 GCA_049661165.1 Saccharimonadales bacterium (SeqCode) | reverse complement strand
AAGTAAGAGTGTCGAGATGTGACTCCCGTCTACATCGGCATCGGTCATAATAATCACTCGGTGATAGCGCAGTCCATCGAGGCTAAACGAATCGCCAATCCCAACCCCAAGGGCCTTAATGAGATTCAGGATTTCGTTGTTCGCGAGCATCTTGTCGAGTCGAGCGCGTTCTACGTTGAGCACCTTACCACGGAGCGGCAAAATTGCCTGTGTTTTACTATCACGACCCGTCTTGGCAGAGCCACCGGCTGAGTCACCCTCAACCAGATAAATCTCAGAACTGGCTGGGTCTTTGCTGGAGCAGTCTGCCAATTTGCCTGGCATGCTAGCACCATCAAGCACGCCTTTACGGATAATGTTTTCGCGGGCAGCTCGAGCAGCCTTACGGGCGCGAGCAGCAAGCAGCGCCTTACCAACAATCTTACGGGCAATGTTTGGGTGTTCTTCGAGATAATAAGACAAATACTCCGTCATAACCTGCTCGACATAACCACGCACTTCTGGGTTACCGAGCTTGTTCTTCGTTTGCCCTTCAAACTGCGGATTTGGCAGTTTTACTAATATAACGGCCGTCAACCCTTCACGCGTGTCTTCCCCACTGAGATTTTCTTCTTTTTCTTTGAGCAGACCCTGCTTGCGGGCATAGTCGTTAATGACACGTGTTAGAGCCGAACGAAAACCAGTCAAGTGCGAGCCACCATCTGGGTTGAATACGTTATTGGCAAACTGTTTAATAGTTTCACTAAAACCCTCGGTATACTGTAAGGCAACCTCTATCTGTGCATCCTCTGCCATTTTGTCAACGTAAAATATGTCGTCATCGACCGTGTCCTTTCCAGCATTCAGATTTGCAACATACGACTTTATACCGCCTTCAAAATAAAAACTATACCTTTTGCCATTAGCATGATTAATAAGTGTCGTCCTGACACCCTTAGTGAGATATGCTGCATGTCGCAATCGGTCAAGGATGGTATCATAACTAAAAGAAGTACCCTCGGTAAAGATAGTATCGTCAGCATAGAAGGTAATCTCAGTGCCATGCTTATCTTTGGGGCATGTGTCGACGGCTTTGAGGTCTGCAAGTGGTACACCTCTCTCGTACTCCTGTTGGTATATTTTACCTTCACGGTATACTCGAACAATCAATTTTGTCGACAAAGCATTCACCACACTTACACCGACACCGTGGAGCCCTCCCGACACCTTATAGCCACCGCCTCCAAATTTACCTCCTGCATGAAGGACAGTCAGAACGGTCTCTACCGTACTTTTGCCGGTTTTTGGGTGAATATCTGTCGGTATCCCCCGACCGTCATCAAATATTCGTATGCCACCATCTTCCAGCATCTCAACACGAACTTCACTCGCATAGCCCGCAAGCGCTTCATCTATGCCGTTGTCAACTATTTCCCATACCAGATGGTGCAAACCCTCTATCCCGGTGCTGCCGATATACATACCCGGTCGCTTACGTACCGGCTCTAGTCCCTCAAGCACCTGAATCTGATCAGCTGAGTACTGTTTCCCCTGACTCACGATGTATTAATCCCCTCTTACGTTTTGGTTGTTCACCTTACTACTGCTTTCTAGTATATCGTCTATTTGACGTTTCTACAAGATACAGGAGACTACTAGTCATCACCGTCGACGGGGTTCTTCTGGTGAATTGTCCCGTCGCTGTCAATAAATATAGTGTCTTCAGCTGGAGCAGGAGTTGCTTTGGAATCTTGCGGTACAGACGGTGGACTGTTTACGCCTTGGTCAACAGCAAGGGCTTCCCCATTTGGCATAAGGCCTTTTTTGAGCTCGGCAGCAATGTCGTTCACCTCCTGCTGGTCGAGTTGTGCGCTCGAAACGTTACCGGTTTCATATGGCTCCAATTCGCTCTTATCGTCAACAGGCGTACCATTTTGTTCCTGAGGTTGAGGGGGGGCTACTGCGGAAGGGGCGGCGGTAGGTGCTGGTGCTGTCAACGGACGCGGAGAAACGGGTGCTGCTTTTTGCTTCGCCAGCCATTCGTCTAAAAATGACCCAGAGGCCGCCGGCTGCGGTGGCGCAAAGCCCGACGGCGGAGCGGCGGCAGGTGTATTGAACGGGTTAGCAAAAGGTTTTTGCTCGGGGGTCCTTGTCGCGAGTCGTTCAAATATTTCTTTCTCGGCAACAGCACGTGGTTTACCGTATTTGGCGGCAGACAATTGCTTAAGCGCGTCAGACAACCCCGGATTTGGGTTGCCGAGTGGGGGCAAGGTGGCCATACTAAAAGGCTGCGTCGGTACGCCATTGATAAGTGTACGGACTATGGTGTTAGCGTTCGGTACGCGCACGAGATCATCTCCATCGAAGTGTGGCTGGAAATAGCGACTCAAACTCTCAACGTCATTTTGCCCTATTCGAAACGAAACAATCGTACCAATATTACCAAACACTGCATCCCGAATCTCCTCTGTTAGCTGAGTCGTGAACTGGTTCGCTACAATAAGGTTAAGATGGTACTTTCGAGCTTCGCTCATGATAGTAGCAAAGCTATCAGTCGAAAAGTTCTGAAACTCATCGACATACAGCGCAAAGTCCTTACGCTGCTCCTCCGGGATATCCGACCGACTCATTGCGGCGGCCTGGAACTTCATAACAAACACCATGCCAAGTAGCTTGCTATTCAGCTCACCCGTGCGACCTTTGCTAAGATTCACGAGCAATATTTTTTTATTATCCATTATGTCGCGAAGGTCAAACGAGCTTTTTGTCTGACCAATGATATTACGCATCATTTCGTTACTCAAAAACGCGCCAAATTTGCTTACAAACCAGCTAACGACCTCACCCGCTTCATTGGAACGCTGACTGGCTGGGTATTCTTTCTGCCAGTAATCCAAGACGTTCGGATCTTTGACGTGCGTCAGTTTCTGTTTGAGGAATTCTGGATCGCGGAATAGTTTCGGTATATCAACAAAACTACTTCCTTCTGGATCCGCCATGACGGCTAAGGCACAGTTTCGGAAAATACTTTCATAGCGTGGCCCCATGATACCTTGGTGCTGCGGATCATACAGTTTATACAACATGCCCAGAACTTCTTGAATGATAAAATCTTTCTGATCGGACGTGCGGTATTCAAACAAATTCAGACCCATGGGGTATGCCATATCTGAGGGGCAAAAATAAATAACATCTTCCGTTCGTTCTTTCGGAACCATCGACAATAGTTTTTCTGCAGTATCCCCGTGAGGATCCACAAAAGCAAAGCCGTTGCCCCGTAGCATATCCTGAAGTGCAAGATTTTCAAGGAACGTTGACTTACCCGTACCAGTCTGTCCAACAACGTACATATGTCTCTGCCTGTCGTTTAGCCCAAGTCTAACCGGCTTTTTAACGCCGCGAAACACATTGAAGCCAAGCAACATACCCTCTTCAGGCATATTTCGCGGACCATCGACCTGCTTTGAATCCTGGCGTTCGAGCTGAGATGTCGGTATACTGCGCTGATCTGGAAAATGAAACAAAGTAGCCAGCTCAACTGAGTTAAGTATGTTCTTCTTTTTATGCAACGGAAACGCCCGAAGCAAGAAATTCGTTACAAGTTCGGATGGATCACGAGCGCTGTGGTATTCGAAGCCATTTTTCCCCGGCGCATCAAAAAGCGAAAAGCTGGCAATAATGTTATTTACCGTTGCCTGAGAGCGTTGCGACACATTCGATGATGCAATAACTCGTATGCCTACCTCAAAACCGGCGCTTCTTGTTTTATCTTCTATCGCATCTATGACCGACTGCTCAAGCGATGATATCTCTTTCGGTTTCTCTGGTTGATCTTTGGGTTCAGGTGGCTTCACGAATGCTGTCAGGACGTCTCGGGCAAGACCACCCGCAGTTATACCCTTATCTGTTCCTTTTCGTTTCGCGCTGGCAAAATCCGAAGCCTCTTTCCGCCATGAAGTATCGGCTGGCCTAAATAAGATCTGGATTGCAGCACCATCGTCATTCTCCATTGTGGAGAGTGCGTTCAATATTGACTGAAACGCATCACGCTTCAGGTCTTGGTAAGTTGCTATCGGGTAGGCAAACTTTTCTTTTAGGTTAAATTGTCCGCCAATGACAGCATTCATTCCGCCGACCTGACTAAATATATTATACTCAGGAACCGTTTCCAGTCTGGCCGCAGGATATGCGCTTACGATAGCCTGCTCCATCACGCTGACAAAGTCGGCAGGAACGGCTACATACAAATGTACGAAGCCCTTCATGCCAACGATTTCGAATCCAAAATGACGTTGGCCATGGAACCGGTTTTTGAAACTTTGCTCCATGGTACTTGCAATAATGTTGTAAATTATTTGCGCTTTGGATATATTTTCATCCACCAAGTCTCGTACATCTCGACCATTTAACTCCGTATCCTCACTCGGAGGAGGTAGGTGTATAAGTAGTGGCACCATCGAGAGTCCACGTTCGTATTTCAGCTTTTTCTGATTTAATTTTTGTAGACTTAATAACATCGTTTATTTTATTCCCCGCACCAGATAACTCTATGCTTGCTATACATTAACGTGACTTTCCGCTTGTATCAATGCCGAATCGGGCTTTTAAGTATGCCTCTTTTATAGAGTGGATTTGGAGGGCTCGCTCTGCGGCGTTTGTCGTCGTTTGAAGGACTGCGGCCTCAATTTGTTCAATAGCTTGAGCCGTTAGCAGCTTTACATCCGTAGATGCCGCCGATGATAACACTGGTATCCCAGAAGCTGCCGACGGCTGCGCTTGCCCCTGAACGGGCGTTGGTATTGGTAGATCGCTCATACGTTATTAGTATACCACTCGGATGTTGTTTTTAGGGTCGTTTAATGCTCGTGGTTCGCACGATATAAAAATACGCTACTGCCGCAAATATGAGAACAGTTAGGAAATCTTTTTTTGTAAGCTCACCGATAGACTCAAGCCCGACACAGAGTACGGTAATGAGACTAACGGTAATGCCAAGCAGTTTTAAATACGAAGTTTCCCTCTTCTTGGACACAAAAAAGATGCCCCAAGAGGAATACAGAGCCAATAGTAGCAGAATAAAGGGGACGACCAGTAAAAAAACGGGTAGCCTGCTAGGATGGGTTAGTGTGAGAAAAAGCGACAGCATACCCCACCAAACCCCAGCCCATAATGCGTTTGTGCGTTTCATACGTACTTATAGTAAAACACGCCGACAGTTTTGTAACCTGGGCGTGTGAAAACTTTGTGTCGAAAGGCGATAAATCCGCTCAATATAAATAAATGTATAGCGCTTATCGCCTTCGACGTGACTGACCGCTCTTGTCGCCTTTAGGGCGACTCGAGCGACTACTGTTTTGTTGTTTTTGTTTTGGCTGAGCCACTTTCAATACTACTACATCGAGCCAAATTTGTCAATGTGCTTTTGTTTTGGGCTCATTAAACTAAAACGGAACAACCGCTAAACTTGTAGTGTCAAAGCTAACAAGAATAGAAAGGTTGTTCCATGACTAAATTAACAGACATTCCTAGTAATAAGAAGTGCTGGGTGTTCC
>JBASZU010000017.1:0-2957 GCA_049661165.1 Saccharimonadales bacterium (SeqCode) | reverse complement strand
GCCCTGGCGAGCGTCTGTTCCAGCAATAAGTGAGGCAATCCAACCGGCCAATGCGCCGAAAATAATCCAAACAATAATATTCATAGTAATTCTCCTTGTCCGAAGACAGTAGTTAGTAGTTAGTAGTTAGTAGTTAGTAGTACGTGAGTAACCCTCTTTTCGAGAGCGACAGAAACGTAGTCGGGCAGTCAGGTGACCATACCGGTCGTTATACTTGCTGCTGCCGTTTCGGTTATTTACCGCTCGTCGAACAGTTCGGGGAATTCTCGTGATTGTCTGGTCAAAAATTTATTTATACGCAGTTCGAGTTCTGGTTGTTTCATAGATAATCCTTTCATTGGTAATCTTTTCATTTGTTCTCGCTTAACGAGGTATCAATCGGCCACGATTTTCGCACTTTGAGCTCATGTGCATTTTATCCTCGAAGCACGGAGGGAGCCGTACTGTAGTACGGCGAGTGAGTACTGGGGAGGAAAAATGTGCAGGAGCCAAAGAGTCCAGCGGTGCGGCCAGCTTTGCTGGACGGCAGGCTGGGCGTTGCGAAAGTCGTGGTAGTCATGAATTGTACGGTGGTGAAGTCATCCAAACCCGGTTCGCCTGAGTTTTTCGTGGAAGCTTATTTGTGAATGTGCTGCGGAGGAATGACCTCATAGTAGGCCGGGGACGCATTTCAAACTATGAGCCGGCCGACCAAAAAAATGTTACCCAGCTCACACTGCCCACAAGAACAATCTGTTAGAGTAGAGTCAGAAGCATATGAAAAATCGATTTTTACATCCAGTAACCAAAGGTTCACCCCGTGACGTTACAACGGCAGTGGCCATTGTTTCTATACTACTTGCAGCTGTCGGTATTCTATCGACCTACCTCTATATACACAGTACTCAGTCAGAGCAAGCCACCAAATACCAGCAGATAAAGCAGCAGCAATACCGCGCATTTGCCAACTACATCAACGGCAAGCTCGCAAACTACAGCCAAATTCTGCTCTCTGGAGCAACAGCCGTGAATGTTAAAAGTAGCGAGGCCATTAGCCGCGATGATTGGGCTACATTTTTCAAAACCAGCCGAGTAGCCACTGCCTTTCCGGAGATTCTGGGCGTCGGGTACGCCACATATATACCATCCGGCGCCCTCGACAGTCATGTTGAAGCCGTACGTTCTGAGGGCTTTCCAGACTACGGCATAACGCCAGTGGGTGAACGCTCGGAATACACCGCCATTATGTATATAGAACCATTTGATGATGTCAACCGGAAGGCTTTTGGCTACGACATGTTTACCGAACCAACAAGGCGCCAAGCTATGGCAGCTGCACGCGACAAAGCTTCGTTCGGGCTGACCGGTCCAGTCGTGCTCAAGCAAGACGATGGGGGTACTGCCAAAGAAAAACCAAAAAGCGTACTACTGTATTATCCTGTCTACCGCGGTGCACTCGTCCCTGAATCAATAGAAGACCGGCGGCAAAACCTCGTCGGCTATGTCTACCTAGCGTTTCGCATCAAAGATATGATGGCCGAAAAAAATACTGAGCTCGGCAAGCTCGGAATATCCTATGAACTCACTGATGCTACGGGCACTGTTCCCGCTTCGCTTTCAAACTACCAAGTTCCCGGTGGTAAGAATTCTAAAGGCGACGATTTGAGCGGGAAACTCAAGTCAAGTAACCGCATGTGGCAACTGACTTTGCACGTTCCAAAGACATTACTGGGTAGTAGTGCGGGCACGGTGACTATGTTTGTTGGGGGCGTCAGTGCCAGCATATTGCTGAGCGGCCTTGTTTTTACATTGCTGAAGCTTCGTATTGGCCAGGTGAAGTCACAGCACGACCTAGAGTTGCAACGCACCCGAGATGAGTTGCTCGCCCTCGCATCACACCAATTACGCACCCCTGCCAGCAGTGTCCGCCAGTACATCGGCATGCTCGAGCAAGGTTACTTTGGTGAGCTTAACAAGGAGCAAGCTGCTGTAGCACACAAAGCATACCAGTCAAATGACCGCCAACTTGAAATCATTGACCAGCTGCTGTATGTCGCAAAGGCTGACGCAAACCAGCTTATTGTGCAACCTAGTAGTTTTAATCTTGCAGCCGCCACGCGTGACATCATAGAGAGTATGGCTCAAACCTATCAGGCAAAATCCATCACTGTTAAAATGACTACCCCAAAAGAATTACCAGTCCTAGCAGACGAACGCTTTGTACGCATGATTATCGAAAACCTCCTGAGTAACGCGGTTAAATATTCATTTGAAAAAGGTTCCATAGGCGTAAAACTGACCGAGCAGGACAACATAGCGCAGCTTGTCGTCAGTGACAGCGGCGTGGGGATTGCCGAGCCTGATTACGAAAAACTGTTCAAAAAATTCAGCCGTATACCCAACGAACTTTCAGCCAAAGAAGGTGGCAGCGGCCTTGGCCTCTACCTCGCACGCCGATTTGCCCTTGCCCACGGCGGGGACATTACCGTGCAGTCTAATGTTCAACATGGTGCAAGCTTTACACTAACGCTGCCTATCTACACCAAAACTGAGCATAATGTTATCCAGCTCACAGAATAAGCTACACTGCGCGGACTATACTAGAAAAATAATGAGTGTCAAAAAAGTATTGCTCGTCGAAGACGACGCCGCCCTGAGCGACGCTTTTTCGATAATGCTGACTAAAAACGGCTACGTTGTCCAGACTGCTTTTAATGGCCGCGAAGCACTCGATGTCGTAAAAGATTTTAGCCCAGATATCATACTCCTCGACCTCCTCATGCCCATTATGGGCGGGCGCGAGTTCCTGCAGCAGTTTGAAAACAATTCAGCTATACCCATCATCGTTTTTAGCAACCTCGATTCCAAAAAAGAAATCGAGGAAGTCATGGAGCTTGGTGCCACCCGCTACATGCTCAAGGCCTGGGCAACGCCGCCCGAACTTGTCCGGATTATTCAGAATACGCTTGACTCCTAAG
>JBASZU010000016.1:0-7381 GCA_049661165.1 Saccharimonadales bacterium (SeqCode) | reverse complement strand
TGTCAGGACTGATTGCCTACCAGCTTCAACCCAAGAAACCATGCATACACTACACGAAAACAGAACAGAGGTTGCTCACGCAACCCCTGTTGGTTGGGTGACCTTACATAGTGAGTGTTATGTGAAGTTGGGGCTAGTATAGCAAAATGAGCCCCCCGGGGCTCATTTTGCGGCGGGAGTCGGCTGATTAATCGTCCGAGCTGCCCCCTCCTGAAGAACCGCTGTCATCTGAACCTGACCCCGAGTTTGAGTCTGAACCGCTGCCAGAGTTATCACTGTCTTCGGCGTCATCTGAGTTGGTATCATCTGAACTAGACCCTGAGTCCGAAGTTTCTGACGAATCATCATTTGCATCATCTGAGTCATCGTCGCTCGTGTTTGTTTCACTGCCGCTCCTCACGCGGAGGACTGCACCGCTGGTAGCATTTACATCGACACGGCCGCCGTCGCTAAATCGCACACTGTATACAACGACGCCGTTTTCTGTTTCTAGTTCAATCTTCGTAATACTACCGCTGCGCTGTGCAAGGGCGATGTCTCGGGCTTGTTGCACGGTAATACCCGCTACAAAACCAGCTGGAACACTCTCGTCTTGTTCGGTTTCGTCCTGTGAGCGCATAACGGCAACGCCGGTTTTTGCATTGTAGTAGCGGAAACTTCCATCGCTAAATCGCACCTTGTACAATAACGCGCCTTCTTCTTGCTCGAGCTCAACGCCGGTTATCGTGCCGTCTGGAACGTCTTTGAGCGCAGCTGCACGGATGTCTTCTATGGGAAGGACATCTGCTAGGTTTGTTGGTAGTGCGGTCTTCTGCTCGCTGTTCAACCTGGTTTTATTTGCCGCGACAAATGCCGACATACCGCCAACTACAATCAGTACTGCCAAGGCGGCAAGGCCTGTTGCGGTTGAAAGTTGTTTGAACACGCTGCGGAAAAGTGATCGCGCAGATACTTTGGTTTTCTTCTGTGCCATGAAGCCTCCTTGTGATTGAGTGAATAACTGTTCCTTCAAATTTTGCTTAAATGTTTTATCTATGGCGAGCTGTTGGTTCCCCACCCGCCGACGAAGGTCTTTGGGTAATTTGCTCATACTGTCTCCTTTCTATCTAAGTATGGATTATCGACTATGGCGCGCAGGCTTCGTATGGCGCGGGCGTACGTGGTCTTAATGTAGTTGGCGTCCTTGCCGAGTGCATCGGCGGCATCTTTAACGCTAAGATGCTGAAACGCGCGTAGCATGACGACGGCACGTTGTTTTTCTGGTAGTCGCTTTACATAGGGCATGAGCCGCGAAACAGGCTCCTCGCTTGCTTCAAAATTGGTTATTTCGCTAGTGGCGTATTCCTCGAAGTTCTCTATTAACTCAATATCGGTCAGTTGGGCCTCGTATTTTTCGCGTAAGAAGTTGGTCCAGATGTGACGCATTATGCCGTAAAGATACTTTTTGTGGTCCTCTACCTCAGTGTTTTGGACTTTTTTCAAAAATGCGGTGAAGGTATCGGCCGTTAGGTCTTCAGCGACATGACGATTCAAGCACTTTATGTAAAAAAACTTGTATACCCTGTCAACGTATTCGTCATAAAAAGTTTCTAGATTCATATACCCTCTACTATACATGTCGGAGGAGGTGTACACGTGCGTGGTTACTGCGAGAGAATGAGGGCGGCGTAGGCGGGGAGATTAAGAGTAATGAGACGGTTTTCGTCGGTAGCAATTTCGTCTAGTGCAACTTCGTGAAAGTCCGGGCTGTAGCCTTTCCAGGTACTATTGAAGCGGACGCGCCATTTCCCGGGAAGCGGCACCTGGAGCTGATACGTTTCGTGCGCATCGCCGCCAAAGTTGGCAATGACAAGGACATCATCGCCTGGGCCGCCTTTGTCCCAACGGTGATAGCCAATGACGCCGTTATTGTCATCTTGGTGAAATACGGCAGTACTTTGGCCAAGCAGCCCAGCAGTTGTTCCGCTTTGGTTTAGGCGGAGGTTTACGAGGTGCTGATGCGCGAGCACTATGCCGCTGTAGGTTTCGGCTTTATCCCACTCAAGTTCTTGCCAGTCATTGAAACTGCCTTCCTGCATGAACTCTTGGCCCTGCAGGAACATCGGTATGCCCGGTGCGGTGAGCATGACAGTGTTTGCGAGGACGGTTTTTTCGCGGGCATGTTTGTCGGCGGCATCACCACTACTGGCGGCTTCGTTGAGCCGAACTGAACCGTTGGCGGCGGTATCGTGCGAGTCGCTAAAGACAACTTTTTCGAAGGCATTGCCGTTGTAGCGGCGCTCTAGTTCGTAGCGTACGCCCGCGAGTGTCCGGCCACCACGGAGACCGAGGCCGTCACGTAAGGCGTGCGGAAAGCCTAGTTCCCACTGGGCATCAAAGGCGCAGCCGTTTTCGCTGCGTGGCTTAGTAAGGTACGCGCTATTCGCGCAATCTTCGGCCACAACAATAGCATTTGGGTTGAGTTTATGAGCAAGCTCGGCGATGTCTTGCAGTAGGTACCAGGCGTGGGAAATGTCGTGCGCTGGGTCGTTGTCGTGACCTTCGGTGTTGCGCATGTAAATGGTAGAGTCGACACGGAGTCCGTCTAGGTGGTATTCCTCTAGCCACATGGTGACGTTGTCGAGTATAAATTGGCGGACTTCCGGGCGGCCATAGTCTGGTCGTCCGCCCCACGGCGTGTCACCGCGTGTGTCGTTATAAAAATATATGCCGCCGCGACCATTTTCACTCCATCCGTCAAACTGCCAGAGGTCGGTGACCGTAGAGAAGTGATTATACACCATATCAATAATTACAGCGATTCCCTGCTTATGGCATTCGCGCACAAACGTGAGCAGCCCGTGACGCCCGCCGTAGGCGTTCTCTACCGAGTAAATGTGGTTCGGGGCGTAGCCCCAGCCGTAGCTGTGCGCCATGCTGGTAACGGGCATAAGTTCTATAACGTTGACGCCGAGGGCTCTCAGGTAATCGAGCTTCTCGAGCGTATCGCTAAACGTGCCTATGGTGGCGGCATCTGGTCGGTTGAATGTGCCTACATGAAGCTCATACATAACCTGCTGCTGCGGAAGTACAGGAGTGAAGGCATCTCCTTGCCAGTCAAAGTCTGGATCGATTATGACTGACGCGCCGCTGTCAGATGTGGTGAGTTGCCGAGCACGTGGGTCGTTGCGTGTGAGCACGGTGCCGTCTGCCGTGGTGATGAGAAACACGTAGTTCTGCCCTGGTTCGACCCCTTTTATGCTCACCGACCAGTAGCCGTCGTTTTCGCTTTTAAGGGCAATTTCTTTGCCGCCGGTGACAGTACCTGCCAGATTCACGGCCGAGGCAAACGGCGCCCACACGCGGAACTCTGTGTCGTCCCCGTGCCGGGTCACCCCCAAATTTTTCTTCAGTTGATGCTGCATCCACTTCTAGTATGAAAGCATGAGCCGTTTTAGGCAACCTATAAATATAGTGCAGGCTCTCGCGCCTGCAGGCGACCATCTTTCTTTACTGCCAAAGAAAGATGGGCAAAGAAACCAGGCACATCTCCGGCTTCTCTGTGACTGTTGTGAGTAAATACAACGCGAAAACACTAATTGGATACGCATTTTCGCGGATGTTGTATTGTCTCACAACAGTCATGCCGGGAAGCTTCCGCAGTGCCGATTTTAGCTGTATCGCTTCGCGACGGTGGTTTATTAGCGCAACGTGTTGATACTTGGTTGTAATGCACTGATAGTTATCTGGGGCGTCATATTATCTAGTGGCCGAAGAAGCCGCGGCCGGTTTTGTCGGGGAGCATCATGACTGCGACGTTCTTTTTGGCCAGGGTTTCCACAACTTCTGGGTCTTTCACCGAGCCGCTGCTGGTAAGTATGGCCGTGATGCCGGCGTCTGCCAGCACAAGCGGGCCGTCGGGGAATGGGAAAAAGCTATCGCTGTAGGCAGCTGCGCTGGTGACATCGTGGTCGCGTGAAGTGGCACGGGTGACGGCAAGTTTGGCTGCTCCGACCCTGTCTTGCTGGCCGACGCCGTTGCCGAGCATGCGGCCGTCCTTTACTATGCAAATGGTGTTGCTATTGCTGGTGCTACCAACTGCCCAGGCGAGCAGCATGTCTTTTTTGGCCTGTTCGCTTAGGTCGCCGTGTTGTTCCATATAGTCGGCGCTATAGTCGACCACAAAGGTGTAGTTGGGCTGCACAAGCATGCCACCACGAACGTTTCGGAGTATTGGCGCTGTTTCTAAAGTGTCTTTGCTAAGGTTTGCCAACGCCGGGTTGGTGACGATGCGAAGTTTGGCGCGAGAAAGGATTTCCATGGCTTCGGGTGTGACTTCGCTTCCCACGACGCCGTCGAGCAAGCGGTTTTGGCCTTCGGGCATGTGGTGTGTCATGAGTGCGGCCGCGACGTCGGTATCAATCGGGCCATTTATCATGACCACGCCGCCAAATATAGCAATCTCATCGCCCTCCAGCATCTTCTGCACGGCTTCCACTGCTGTGTCTGCTACGCCAGCGCCGCAGGCATTACCGTGCTTAACGCCCACCGCAACGCTTGGAACTTTACCAAAATTCACTTCGAAGCCAGCGGCAACGTGCGTGAGTGTTTGCAGCAAACGGTGCATGTCAGTTTCGTTTATGTAGCTCAGTTCCCAGCCTTTTTGGTGTGTAAACTGGTCGAGTCCGAGCGGGTCGGCAGCGACGCGGTTGTCGGCATACAGCCCCGCAGGGGTTTGCCACGGGTTTTCGCCGTATTTGGTGGGAGCGACCCGCTGGCCTATCCAGCCAGCCACGTCTTCGCCGCCGTGGTACTTGGCGCTGATGAGGATGTAGCGGGCGCACTCATACTCGGCGACGGCGCATAGTTTGTCTCGGAACGCTTTTTCGTCTGGTTTTCCACCTGTTAACCATTGGAGCACTTCACTTCGTTGGCTGGCGCGCGAGAGCACAATCCGCCGGGCTTTGGCGCCAGCGCGCAGCATAGTTGGGCCGCCGATGTCAGTTTTTTCTATGACGCTTGCGAGCGTGGCGTTGCCGCTGGCAATTTCTTCCTCCAGTGGGTACATATCTACTGCCACGAGGTCAATGAGTGGTATACCGCGTTCTTTCAGCTCGGTCAAATCTTCCGGCTTGTCGGCGTCTGCCAATAGTCCGCTGTGTACTTCGCGCGAGAGCGTTACCACGCGGTGGCCCAATATGGCCTCCCCGCCCACCAGCTCAGCAACGTCCGTTACCGGCACGCCAGCCTCGGCTACCACTTTTGCGGTGCCGCCAGAAGAGATGATGTTCCAGCCCAGTTCGTGTAGGCCTTTCGCAAACTCGGCAATGCCTGTTTTATCGTAGACGGATAGTAATGCATTGTTATTTGTTTTTAGTAGGTGGTCGATGGACATTGGTGCTCCTTATTATTGTTAGCAAGTGTTTAATCGCAATTATCTTGAAGAGGGGCTCGCCCCTCTTGAGGTAGAATCATCGCTACGCTCGAATCTAGCCTCCACTCCCCCGCTCGCTGCTCGCTCGCGCCGGCGCTATGCACCGGTTCGGCCGCTGACGCGGCCTCAGTGTTCAATGAACTCAGTCCTTTACTCTTTGCCCATTGCTCTATTGCAGCCACTCTTGGTTCATGTCTCATGACTCTTAATTCTTCCTTTCATTTGCCCAAGCAAATGCATTCACAAACATTTGCATCCAGGGCGAATCTTCTGGCCAGTCGGCGGGGTGCCAGCTGAGTTGTTGGGTCAGGAAGGCGCGTTCGGGGTGCGGCATCATTATGGTGGCGCGGCCGTCGGGGGTGGTCAGTGCGGTGATGCCTTCGGGTGAGCCGTTGGGGTTAGCCGGGTAAGCCTCGGTGACCTTGTGATGGCCGTCAACGTACTGGGCGGCGACAAGGTCGCTTTTCACCGCGGATTGCTTTTCTGCCTCTGTCGCAAACACCGCATAGCCTTCGCCATGTGCCACCGGAATGGGTAAAATAGAACCCTCCATGCCAGCAAAAAATATTGATGGCGTTTTGTTCAGTCGCACCTGTGGGAGACGCGCTTCAAAGCGTTCGCTGCGGTTTTGCAAGAACCGCGGCCAGGTTTCTGCGCCGGGAATGAGTTCTTTCAGCTCAGATAGCATTTGGCAGCCGTTGCAAACGCCGAGAGTGAAGGTGTCTGGGCGTTCAAAAAACGCCTTGAACTGGGCGCGCAGTTTTGGGTCAAGCAAAATGGTTTTTGCCCACCCGCCGCCAGCACCAAGGACATCGCCGTAACTAAAACCGCCGCAGGCAACCAGACCGCTAAAGTCTGCGAGGCTTACGTTGCCCTGTATGATATCGTTCAGGTGAACATCGACGCTGGTAAAACCGGCGCGGTCGAAAGCGGCAGCCATTTCGACTTGACCGTTGACGCCTTGTTCGCGGAAGATTGCGACTCGACACTCAGGCCGGTTAGCGTAGATTCCAGACAGAATGCCCTTGGCCTGGGCTAGGTTCTTATTTGGATAAGGGGAGGCTCGCCTCCCCTCGGGTGGCTGCGTCGCTGCGCTGGCAGCCAGCCCGCCCCCACCCGGCTCGCTCCGCTCGCCGCCCGCGCTGCGCACGGGCTGGGCTACTGTAGCGGCCTTGCGCGATTCTAGATTCCAGATTCCAGATTCTACCCTGGGCGTCAGCCCAGGATCGGCGTCATCGCCGATTGAAGCATACTCTTGCTCTGCGCACTCAGGGTTGTCGCGGAGTTTTTGTATATGGTAACTTGTCTCGGCCCACCATTGTTCAAGTTGGGCGCGGCTGTTTTGGTACAGAACTGTTTTGCCGTTACGGAAGGTTACGCGTTGCTCTTTGGTCGGCTTGCCGAGTACCGAGCAGGAGCCCGAAAACGTCTGGGATACGGTTTTCTCGTCTGTCGCTTTCACCTGGATGACGGCACCGAGTTCTTCGCTGAACAGTTTCACAAGGTGTTTGTTCACTGTCATTCCGAGTACTGAATCAAGTTCAGCATAAACTCCGTCCGAGGAATCTTCCTGCTGTTTTTTAGGAGATCTTTCGACTGCGCCTTCGGCTTCGCTCAAGATGACAGAAGAAGAGAGTGAGGCGAGGTCGATGTCTAGGCCGCAGCGGCTTGCGAACGCCATTTCACAGAGGGTGGTGAAGAGGCCGCCGTCGGAGCGGTCGTGGTAGGCGAGGATTTTGCCCTGCTCTTTCAGTTTGACGAAGGCTGCAAAGAATTTTTTTAGTACCTCAGGGTCGGCATCGGGTGTTTCGCCCCCAGTTTTGCCGTAGGCTTGAGCGAGTGCTGAACCGCCCAGCCGAGCATGCCCGCCGGAAAGGTCAACGAACATGAGTACCGAGTCTTGGCCAACGTTGAGTTGGGGGGTCAGTGTTTTTGTAACATCCCCTACGGGACTGAAACCGGTTATGA
>JBASZU010000015.1:0-1619 GCA_049661165.1 Saccharimonadales bacterium (SeqCode) | reverse complement strand
TCCGCAGACAAAATTACTATATGCTGCTTATTCGCTACGGGGTACACTATAGGTAGCAATAAGGATTCTTGTCATCCTGAACTTGTTTCAGGATCCACACGTCGGGACAATGGTAGGCTCAAGGCGTGGTATGGATTCCGAAACAAGTTCGGAATGACACCAATAAAGGAGGGGTAACATGGTAGATACGCAAGTGGCTGATTTGATTGCTGCTGAAGACAATCGCGAACACGAAGGGCTAGAACTCATCCCGAGTGAAAACTATGTGTCGACCGATGTGCTTGAAGCAAACGGCAGTATTTTTACGAACAAATACAGCGAAGGCTACCCGGGCAAACGCTACTATGGTGGCCAAGATTTCACCGACCCGCTCGAGCAACTCGCCATAGACCGTGCGAAAAAACTCTTTAAGGCAGACCATGCCAATGTGCAGCCGCATTCGGGCGTTCCCGCAAACGAAGCCGTGTACTATGCTTGGCTCGAACCAGGTGACACCGTGCTTGGAATGGACCTTGGCCACGGCGGTCACTTGAGCCACGGCAACCCCATGACCCGTTCGGCGCACATCTACAACTTTGTCGGCTACAAGGTAAAAGATGTCACGACTGGCGAGATAGATTACGAAGAACTGCGCGCCCTCGCCCTTAAACACAAGCCAAAGATTTTGCTTGCTGGCTTTAGTGCGTACCCGCGCGAACTCGACTATGCCAAATTCGCGGCCATTGCCAAAGAGGTTGGTCCTGACTGTCTGCTTATGGCAGATATGGCGCATATAGCTGGGCTGATCGTAGCCGGTGAAGCCAAGAACCCATTTGATTATGGCTTCCATGTCATAACCACTACCACCCACAAAACGCTGCGCGGCCCGCGTGGCGGCCTCATTCTTTCTAAAGGCACGGTGTCGACACCGCTCAAGGCACCAGAAAAGACCATTCAAAATATCCCTACACTCATAGACCGCGCCATCTTCCCGGGCACTCAAGGTGGTCCACACATGCACACCATTGCGGCGAAAGCCGTGGCATTTGGTGAAGCTCTCCGCCCAGAATTCAAAACGTACGCAAAGCAAGTGGTGAAAAATGCGGCGGTACTGGCCGAAGAACTGAAAAAGCGCGGTTTTGTGCTGGTAGCTGGTGGTACGAGCAACCACCTTATACTAGCAGATGTACACCAGAGCTTCGGTATAGACGGCGGTGTTGCCGAAAAAGCCCTCGATAAAGTAGGCTTAAACCTCAACAAAAACTCCGTACCAAACGACAAGCTCCCGCCATTCCGCCCCAGTGGCATACGCCTTGGTACCCCGGCAATTACTACGCGCGGGCTGAAAGAAAAAGATATGGTGAAAATTGCTGAGTGGATGAAGCAAGCCATAGATGCGCGCGAAGACGAGGCAAAACTCGCTGCCATTCACGAAGAAGTGAAGGCATTTTCACGCCAGTTCCCGCTTCCGAGCGATACCCGTACTGCCAGCTGCGATGACTGTAAAACGTGCTGTACGGACTGCAAAGATTGCAAATGCGGTGAAACTCACCCCAGTAAAACCTGCAAATGCGGTGAAACCTGTTCTTGCGACCCCTGCAAGTGCTAGTCCCGTCCCTGTCATTCTGACCCGCCAATCG
>JBASZU010000014.1:0-2100 GCA_049661165.1 Saccharimonadales bacterium (SeqCode) | reverse complement strand
ACGAGTAGCCGCAGGACTGTGGAACTACCACCTCGCATTTGGACCACTTGATCCAAGCTCGACTCAGTAACCCAACTGGGTAGGGGTACTGTGAGGTTGGGGGTATATGTTATTGGGGAGCGGGTCTTATGTGGGTGTCGTCTTTGGCGAGCATGTGGCAAGAGTCTCTCTGTGCATGCATAGCAGAATGCTGTATTGTGGGGGTTATCTTTAGCTCCTTGAACAAATTGCGTAATCATGGGAGCAAGCACTGCGTGGATGCTATGCTAATATAATGAAATTTTGCGAGACGAGCATACTATGGAAAACTGATGCTTCAACGAAAGGTAAACTTGTCCCTATTACACTTTTACACCCATGTGACCTGAGTAACGTGACCGGCATCATTTCGATTGGTATTGGTTCAAGTGTTACGACCGCACGACACATACTTTCTGGACTAGGTCGCACTGATTTTGTTATAGCGCTGTGGCCTTTTGAGGCTTTTCCGCCCGACAAAACATCTTTGTATTACGTCTGTGAAGAGGCACCCTTCCAAGTGATTGCTTGGCTTAAGCTTCAAGGCTGCACAATTACTAGAGCTATCGGCCATTCACAGGGAGCAAATGTCCTGATTGCTCATGCCGCAAAATATCCTCATTCTTTGGAAAAAATTGCGTTGATGTCACCAACCCTTACACCTGAGAATTGGCCAAAATCATACGCAGCGACCCGAGTTATTGCGGGCTTAGCATTAAATGGCGTATATTTCTCATTCAGCCGTGATGTGGAAGATAAGCGTACGGCCAAAGAGGCTAAGGGCTATCTGCTGGGTGAACTCAAACAGCGGACACACGGTCTTCACAACAGATTATCCGAAAGCTTCATGAGTGCACTTGATGGTGGATTGTCGAGCGCGACCCAAAAAATTCTGGCACGAGGCAAACCTCGGTTAAACCTGTATTGTGGAGCTGTTGATTTTGTGTCATCAGTTCGCTTGATTGCCCGTGCACTCCAGATTCCGAAAGAGTCAATACACATTTTACCCGGTGGCCATACAAGTCTATCTTCAATAAAGGGAGAAGCACAATTAGCAGAAGTGCTTCGTCAACTTAGCTCAATCAAAGATTGACAGGAACGTTTCGTTTCATGGCCCGGGATGTATTCGTCAGGCGTTCGGGGGCGCCGAGTCTATGTGAGTATCGTCTTTGGCGAGCGTGTGGCCTTCTGGGTCGACATCGTAAACAATAGTGCCGCCAAACGACATCTCAAGGTTTTCTGCAAGGGCAGAAAGAAAGCAAAATACCTAACTTTTAACAGACGGGTGTGAAGCCTATCACATTTATGTTTTGATACTACAGCGTCGTACACGGTATTTTATGAGGCATGTTTAGGCAAACCACCGGACGACTCTGTGTCAGATTAGTTATCTCCGAAGCAAGCTAAACTGGAAAAGGGCTACCCTTTTCATCTGGGAAAATTTGTAACTTAGTTTTTGAGCACTTACGCTTTCGGGGGCTGGGTATCTATGTGGGTGTCATCTTTGGCGAGCATGTGGCCCTCTGGGTCGACGTCGTACACGATGATGTTGCCGAACGGCATTTCGAGGTTTTCGACACCTTCATCACTGATGGTTTCAATGTATTTCATAAGTGAGCGCAGCGTATTACCGTGTGCCACCACCAGCACGTTCTTGCCTGCCATAAGCTGCGGCACGACTTCGTTCTGGTAAAACGGCACGGCACGTTCATACACCGTCTTCAGCGTTTCGCCGCCTGGCACAGGGTGGTTCCAGCCGCGGCGGATGCCGTTGAACTCGTCTTCACCCACCAGCTCTTTCATGTCCCACTTGTTCTTGCCGGTGTACTCTCCGTAGTCGCGTTCGTTGATTTCACGGCGACGTTCGTAGGCTACATTGAACTGCTGGGAGGCATTTAGCATGCCCTCGAGTGTCTCAAGGGTACGGACTTGCTCTGAGCAATAGGCTTTGTCGAGTCGGATATCAAGGTCTTTGAGTGCTATGCCAAGCAAGCTTGCCTCGTGAAAGCCCTTTTCACTCAGGTGAACATCGGTCAGACCAGTCCATTTACCGGTCGCATTCCATTCGCTTTCGGCGTGGCG
>JBASZU010000013.1:0-4997 GCA_049661165.1 Saccharimonadales bacterium (SeqCode) | reverse complement strand
CAGTTCCGGTCATACAGCGATGCTTCATTCGAGTTTAGCGATGGTGTAAATATTATTGTTGGGCCAAATGGGAGCGGCAAAACAAATCTACTTGAAGCTCTGCTTGTTTTAGCCCAAGGAGTATCCTACAGGGTTGTGGATGGTGATCTGGTGCAGTTTGGAAAAGAGTGGATGCGCCTCGACGCCCATACAGATGCCGATTCTCTTGTCCGTACCGTAAAACTACAAACAGACGGACAAATACGGAAAACATTTGAGATTGATGATAAACCATACCAGCGACTACCCATAGGAAAGCGATTACCAGTCGTGTTGTTTGAACCGAACCATCTTCAAGTGCTCACAGGCTCACCAGAAGGTCGGCGCGCCTATCTTGACGACATTCTCGAACAGACGTACCCAGGATTCATAAGCTTTCGCAAGAACTACAAACGCGTTCTCGCGCAGCGTAATGCCCTACTAAAACAACACCGGGCGCGCGAACAAGATTTTTTCCCTTGGAATCTTCGGCTCAGCGAACTCGGCGCCGTAATCCACCGGGCACGAACCGAATTTGTTGCTCAATTAAATAGTGAGATTGGCTCGCTTTATCAAGAGCTGTCACATAGCAAAACGGTAGTAAGTATGGTGTATGAAGGGCGTTTTACGTCGGAATCATATGAATCACAGTTGCTTCAGACACTCGAACAGAACCTATGCGCGGACATTGAAAGAGGCTTTACGGCGTACGGACCGCATCGCGAGGACCTTACGGTACTGTTTGACGATAAGCCAGCAGTTCTTGTTGCCTCGCGTGGAGAGATTCGAACGATTACGCTTGGGCTGAAAATATGCGAACTAACAGTACTAGAAAAGGTTTCTGGTAAGACACCCCTCCTTCTTCTCGACGACGTCTTTAGTGAGCTCGACGGTGCTCGTCGCCGTGCCCTCACCAACTACCTTCAGCAATATCAGACCTTCCTTACCACCACAGACGCCGATGTGGTCGTAAAGCACTTCACTGAAAGTAATATTATCCCGTTAGTATGAAACAGCAATCGATAATCAGTGCGTTACGTAGCTGCTTCGATCTCTTGATCTGGGTTAATGATTATTTTCATAGAATCTGGGTTATATCCCATGGAACGAATCCACTGTTTTGCATCCTCTATTGCCTCATTGGACTGTGCTCGTATAACAATAGTTGGCTTTCCGTTTGTGTCGGCAACCCCGACACCGATTTGATACGCAAACCCCGGTCCAATAAAGGGCAATTCCTTAATAAATGGCTCTAGCTCTAGGGCTTTATCAGCGACCACTTGGGTGTTACGGCCACTGATTCGTTCGCCAATTTGGTTGTCTTCTGGATGATCACGATACCATTGAGCGGTTGCGGGGCTGCTGGGGTCGAGTATTAATCCAATGTAGACGGCGTTACCCTTTGGTGCGACAACAGTCTTCTTTTCTGACAGAAACCCGTCTTTAGAAGCCGAAACAGTGTGTTTACCTGGAGTAGTCCGTATGAACCCAGGACGTACCCGTTTTCCATCTACGCGTGCTGTTGCGCTAAGCGGAGTGAATTCAACTTCGATAGTAGCTGTATATTTTGACGAAAGAAATATATTGCGGGCAATTATCCCAGCAACAAGTACAAACACCAACACAAACACCAATAAAAGTTTTTTTCGTGACATTTTATTGCCCTCCAGGGTTAGTTGAAATAAGTCTGGCTATCATATAACCGCCCCTATTATCACTTAGAAGGGCGTTGCCTAGAACTGGCATGCGGGTGCCCATAGAAGCGTCGGCACGGCTAAACCCACTCCCGCTCTGTGGGCCGACATAAATCCAGGTATGTCCCGGTGAGCCGGTGACGATAAGGATATCGCCGACTCGGAGCTGGGATGTATCAGTTACTGGCGGAAGGAATTCATATTTTTCAGGATGATTTTTGACGTATTCTAACTGCGCGGTAGTGCTTGATCCAGGATAGTTAGGATCTGCGCCACTTGCGTGCATCACAGTCCCAACAAAAACCCCACAATCCGCACCGCCATTAAAAACGGAACTTTCTAGTTTTCCGGGATTAAATTCCTTGAGAGCGGCCACGTATTCGGGTTTTGGTACCATAGGATCAGCTTGTTTTGTTGGCCAAGAGAACTCTAGGGCTCTTTGTGCGACCGCAAGATTTGTTCCCGAACTGACCGAATTAGTGCTCAGGCAACTCCCGTCACCAACATTTGCGCTTGTGGCATTTGTTGGACTACTCTTGTCGCCGACTGGGCTATAAACAAGTTTTTCTTTTGCAGTAATGTGTGCCGGCTGTTCTTTGACGGTGGTGCCAAGGACTGTCCCCGCCATGTCTGCGTACCTGGATCTCGTTTGGTTGACAAGAGTCAATCTCTGTTGGTAATAAATTTGTGGCGCGTTTGGTCCGAGGGCAGGGATACCATCACTGCCGTCATAATTTGGGTCGGACAGTGCAGCCCAAAACTTATTTCCTTCGTAGCGCTTAAAATAAGTCAAAGCCTCCATGAATTGTTCTGCGGTTGAATTTTGAATTGCTAGCGTGGCGGCCAGCCTTGATTGGTTAGTGCCTACCATAGTACGGGTAGTACCTTCTACGCCGTTATCAAAGGAGCTAAAGGACTGCCTGCCCGCGCTATCATTAGCAGTCGCCAACAATTCGGGCGAGTTAATGCCTGTATTAAGAGGGTTGAATAAATTGCCATTATTTATATCGCCCCCTTCTCCCCACATGAAAGCAACAAGTGCAATGACGTGTTCTTCGGTGACGGTAACACTCGGGTCGACACCCTTTTTCTTGGCAATATTCTTTAATATTTCTATAGCAAACTGCTCGAGGATATACGGAGGTTGGAGCCCGCTGCTCCAGCTGCCGCTTGTCGCTCCGGTTGCAGCCCCGGTCGAGATCAGCTCGGCCGATCCGCACTCTGCCCCAACGGCGACATCGTATGCGAATACGCCCCGTTCATATACGAGTGCCTGATCTGCGCTGAGTGCTGCGACTCTGCTCGTGTTAAATACGAAAACAAAAAGAAAAAGCATTAGAAAGCAGCGGTACAAATACTTACACACCGGCACCTCCACATCGCGAGCTCCCGGACATAGGATCCCAATGCCATGATTCGCGCATGTATTGTTGGTAACCGAAATGAGCGGCATTTTTCTCCAGCCAACGCCAGACCGGGCTAGTCGGATCCGTTGCTCGACCCGATGTACACGAGGACGCATCTGCCTTAACATCTGTTCCGGCAAAGTCAATTGCTAATCCCATCTGATGGTTTGAATATCCGGGTGGAGCAACATAGGTACCTATTCCCTTGCGACAAGCTGCGTCTTTGTTACACAGAGCCTCTTGATGGGCAAAAGTTCTAAAACTACTAGCAGCAGATAAAACTAATCCGTTTGCACCTGCTGTTTTGTCGGTTTTTGCTGCCAAAAATAGTTCGGTTACATTTTTTGAGACTCGCGAATTAATAATTACGTCTCCGTTAGCGCCAACAATCCCATAACCACCGTTACTTTCAGCACTTGTGCTCTTAAAACCGCCAACCGCACATAATCTAATCGGGGTCTTCACGCCTTTGGTGTATCCGTCATGAATACCTAGGTCGCGAGTCTCGGTTTGGGAAGTCGACGGATCATCGTAACAAGCAATGTCCGCGGAGCTAGCAAATAATTGGGTGCTATCTAATGCTTTTGGTTGGGAGGCTATAACGGGAGATGATGTCGGGCTTCCCACGGGGCTGTCCTGCCCAACCCTGCCGCAGGATTCTGCGTCCCCAAGACGGCAGTTTTCTGCCTCCATAGCCAAAGAGCTGTTTACGAATGCTGACACCCTGTTCCAGTTGTCGCTGGTTTGTTGTCCGCAGTCGGCCGCTTCGTATTCTGGAGAGTACGGATTTGGCTTTGTGTCTGCGCGTACTGCCCATACCATCGCCCCGTCAAAACTTTCCTTGACTATGTTCGCGCCGAAGCATACTCTTGCTCTATCCACATACTGAGTGCCTGAAGCATCCAGGATGGTTGCCGCCTTGTCCGCATTATCATATGGGTCAGCATAGCGCGGGTCATTGAGAACGGCGTTTGAAAGGTCAAACGTCGGGAATCCCCAGTTAAACGACGCTTCTTCGGCAGATACCTTGCTCTGCGGTATAGCCCAATCGGGTAAACGTAGAAGCGAACCAGGAAGCGCTGCAAATGTAGAGGCGGTTTTTGAGGCTTGCACGGCAACACTCGGAGACTGCTCGTTTACAAAACGCCCCGCCAAAGAACGATAATCGTAGGGGTTAAAAACCCGTGCCAAGAAAGATTGGTGAGACCAGGCGATTTTTTCTTCTGCAAGCCACTGTTTTTGCCGGAGAAGGGCTGTTTTTTGGTCTATTGCAACCCCGGCAGATGACATAGCAATGTCGTTCGCGCCTGCTCTTGCTCCGTACGCGTCAAACGCCCCGCCACTTGCTCCCTGGTGAGGAATTCCGATCGGCGGCTCCTCTGCGAGCAGCCGTGGGATGGTCGACTGGATATACGTCATCATTATTTGGGTACCAGCTACGCTGCCCGCTGTCGTAAGGCCTTTTAGTACCCATCCGCCCGGCCCGATGATGAGTTGTGCAACCCCTACGATCCCTCCGACTATTTGTCCGCCAACACTACACACGCTATCAGCCTTAAAATTGTTCTGCAGGTTTTTTAAGAAAGCCGAAGCTGCATTTTCTAGAGAAAATGCAGCCTTTAGGGCTGGATCTACCGGTACGCCACCCGGTTTACCTTCCAGTGCACGTACGGCGGCGCTATCAAAAGGCGTGGTTTTGGTAGCGGGGTCGGTCATGTTGTCGACGAACCCTTCTATGTTCTCTTTCGTGACATCGGGTGAGCTTGCGGCGACCTGTTCTCCGACGGCTTGAGCGTCAGCACCGGATTTCACGGCTGGGTCGCGGAAGTTTTCTTGGTTTAATATGTCTGCTTCCTTTGCGATGTCATAGGCTATACAA
>JBASZU010000012.1:0-8922 GCA_049661165.1 Saccharimonadales bacterium (SeqCode) | reverse complement strand
CTTGTTTGTTTTTAAGAGGATTAACAAAGAAAAGTATGTCGTCTTTTTTAGCTCAAGACAACGGGCACTCGGCTAATGCTGCGTGCAAGTGTGGGTGGTTCAGAAAAATCCGTTCAAAATGTAATATAACTCATAGCATTCACTCAGCCATAAAGCGCATAGTGGTACGTGGAAAGGGGTATAAGCATTATGAAATATCATGCACTTATCACAAAAATCAAGCACATCGCTGGAGCCCGCGACGACGAATCGCAAGATGCTCTCGAGCTTGTGGTAGAAAATGTGGCCGTTCACCTCACCGACCGTACACGTCGGGATTTCGCAGCGCAGCTTCCAGATGAACTTCAGACTGCTGCGATGATGGTTCCGACGGCCTCGGTGGCGGACGACGACATCATTGAGCAGTACATGGATATTGAGGATGTCGATGAACACCGAGCTAGAGATTATTTACGGGCAGCCTGGCAAGCGATATGTGAACTTTTCGACAGGGAAGCAGTAGAGGATATAACTTCTGAGCTGCCACGTACGATGGTCGCGGTACTCGAATAGGAGCATGCTCAAGAATCGCTGATCAAAACGAAGAATGTAACTAAAGGAGGGAATATGTCACTACGAGAAAAAGCCCGAGGTAATCACCGCAAAGGCATTAGCCGCGCAAGGAGCCTGTTGCACAAATACGACGGCCACAAAATGACCACTGTGGTGAATCACGTACACTTCGAGCGCTTGCATGGTTTTGAAAGCACCAAGCACAAAGATAAAGGTGCTAGCGCCATGCCAGCACCTGAAGCCAGCTAGCCAGCAGGGTTCCTGTCGCTCAGCTTCGGAAAACTGCTTCGGCAACGGTTTTGGAAACATTACGAGCTACGTGGGGCGTCTGCTCTTGGGCATAAGCATATGACCAGTGTGGGGAAAGTGGTATACTTATCATCATGGAAGATGCCGAAAAAGCTGCAGATGTCGCATTGACATTCCTTGAGGGAACGCTCAATGCTGCCGATTTCGATATTAAAGCAGCTGTCGTATCCTGGCTAGAAGGTTTCTCGGTCGCGGACACTTACAGGGAGCTTAGACTAGCCTTATCGGGATTTGCCGAATTAGACAAGTCCGAGGAACTTCGTAGGAAGATGGATGTTTCTGAAAGAAGTTGGGAGTTCTATAGTGAGCGCTACACTTCTCAGGCAATTGCCGAGATTCAAAGCGAAATTGCCCGTATCGAAAAGACGCACCCCGAAGTTATCGAGAATGGTATCAGCCTCTAGCACTGGGCGTATACTTGGACAACATCCCTTGAGTGATGAGGTCTGTACTCTCGGGCATGTTGCCACGTACTATACTTATTGTTGCGTCTGGAGGTAAAACTGCGGTGCCATCAGGAAGAAACTTCCCCCAGTCACGGCCGGGTTCGACATGTACTCGTTCGCTTGAAAAAGGTGACATTATTTTTCTCCGATATTGGAAATAAGTGGTGGAGCTATGGGGACTCGAACCCCAGACCTCTTGCATGCCATGCAAGCGCTCTAGCCAACTGAGCTATAGCCCCATACTATAAATATAGCGGGTTCGAATCTGGGACTCAACTCGCCTCCGGCGAGCCCGAAACTTCGTCTTTGCAAACAAGTTTGCAAGAGAAGATTTCCTTGCGAACAGCCACTGGCTATTCTCACCCAGACCTCTTGCATGCCATGCAAGCGCTCTAGCCAACTGAGCTATAGCCCCTTGAAACGAACAGGGTTAGTGTAGCGTACTCAGAGCAAATTTTCCAGATGCGATTTCTCTTTACGCATCCTGAGAAACTGGCGTATACTATCAGTATTATCACATAAGCGGTATGGAGTTATACTCGCATGGAGCCAACAATTCCCTCAAATCAGACAAACACCTCAAACAATTTACCTACAGATACACCACCGTCATCTTCAGCTACTTCACAGACAGTACCAAGCGTTATGCAATCTACCGCAGCTCCCGCCCTCACTCCTTCTCCTGTTATGTCAACCCCGAGCAGTCCAAGTACATCAGGTGGAGTAGTCGTTGATGGTGTGGCGCAGGTAGGGAATAGCCCTTCGAGTGGCACCGGCCAGAAGAAATGGCTCGTCCCAGCACTGATTGCTGCAGCCGTGACGCTGTTGCTTGGTGGGGCGTATGTCTTTGGCCTCTACTTACCGAATCAGCCAGAATCCGTATTTAGCAAAAGCCTAGAGCGAAGCGGCGAGGCGGCCGATAAGCTGGTCGCGTACATGCAGGATACAAAAGACATGAAGGGTGCTGCTTTGTCGGGTACCATGTCTGCAAAAAGCAGCGATGTATCCATGGAGGCAACCATGGAAGGGGAGGCTGACGCAAAAAATCTTAGTCTTACCACTAACGCAAATGTGGCTGGACAAAAATTTACCGTTGATTTCAAGGCTTTAGACGCATCCCAGTCAGAAAACCCTGACATGTACGTGAAATTGAGCGGCGCGAAAGAATTGCTGAGCCAAATGGGAGGAGCGCAACTATCATCGCTGGACGGCCAGTGGGTTGCCATAGACCACACACTTCTAGACACCTATGAACAACAGCTGGAAAGCGTGGCGGGCACGAATGTGTCGGGAACGCCATCCGCAGAGCAGTTGAATGACGCTGTAGCAAAGGTTCAGGCCGTGAACAAAGACTTTTTGTTCACAAGCAACAAGGCAAAATCAGTTTTGACATACGATAGCTTCATTGGTAAAGAGACAAAAGCCGGCCACCAGGTTAACCACTACAAAGCATCTTACGATAAGGCACACCTAGGCAGCTACGTTGAAGCGTTGGAAAAAGCACTCGATGAAAGTAAGCTGAACGACTGGGCTAAGGGGCAGTCAGAAGGTAAGAGCATCAGCAAGACTATCCGTTTGGATGAACTGAAAAAAGCAGTCGATAAGAGTAAGGGCAATGAAGTTTTTGACGTCTATGTTGACACTGACAACAAACTTGTTCAGAGTATCGTCTTTACTGACACCAAAGAGAAAACAACTTATACAATTGCCCAGAACTATACCGGTGGTGATACCTATCCGTTTGAATTTGCTATTGACTCAAAAGGTTCCCAGGCGGGTAAGCTTACATTTGACCTGAGCGTGAATACCAAAACAGACGAACTTGGAGTAAAGATTAATGTTGATATAACCGGTATGACTCTCGCACTAAATATGACAGTAACGCCAACCGATAAAGCAGTTACGGTTACGGCACCAACGGGCGCAAAACCAGTTAACGATATCATGAAACAGCTGGGTGTTGGTCAGGACGATGTGCTCGGAGCACAGACCCTGATACCAGGATTTTCGCGCTCCAGTATACAATAACTTGGTTATAAGGGGTGGCAGTGAAAAAGGTTTCGGTTGTGCGCGGTTTGGCTCACTTGTATAGTCTACGCTTAGCGCGTGAACTTGTTGTGGCGCTTCGTACACACGACGGATCGGTAGCAGCCTATCTTCGCTGGTTTCACCATACGAGAACATTTAGGGTTGCCGGCAGCATTGCAAAAAGTGAACGCAGTACAGCCCAGCTTTTGGCTGTGGTGCTGGTATCGCAGGTCGTCATCGGGCTCGGTTTAGTTGTTTGCGATTGGAAAGGGGACTGGGCAGGATACGGTGCCTTGGGGTTTGCAGTGTTGCTGGCGGCACCGGTGGTTACGGCGTATGTATTTGCATTTGCCACGGTCGTACTGCAGGGTGCGTGGTACGTTTGGCACCCAAAACGTCTCGGCAAGGCGGTTGTTGCTCATTTGCTAGCTGCGCAGGTACGTCAACTAAGGCGGCGACATCATTTTGTGGTTGTGGCAGTGGCTGGGTCGGTTGGAAAAACAAGTACCAAAATAGCGGTTGCGCAATTGCTTGGGCAACAGCTGCGCGTGCTGTATCAAGAGGGTAACTATAACGACTCCGTGACAGTTCCACTTGTGTTCTTTGGACAGTCTGAGCCAAGTCTATTCAACCCATTTGCATGGATGCGGGTTTTCGGAGAAAATGCAGCGCGGCTACACCAGCCATATCCCTATGATGTTGTTGTGGTTGAGTTAGGCACTGATGGCCCGGGACAAATGAAACAGTTTGCGTACGTGAAGCCAGACATAACTGTTCTGACGGCCATTACGCCTGAGCACATGGAGTACTTTGGGACGCTTAGTGAAGTGGCAAACGAGGAGCTGACGGTATTTGACTACAGCAAACATGTCCTTGTGAACGTCGACATGGTGCCCGCGAAGTATCTGACTGGCCACGAATATAGCAGCTATAGCTTAGAGGGGAAGCTTGCTCGAATGTATTATGCTACTCGCAGCCAAAATAGTCTGGGAGGGCAAGAATTACAGATACAAACTCCGTCCGGGAAGATTACGGCTTATGTGGGCTATCTTGGTGCGCAGGGTGCAGCCTGCGCACTCGCAGCAGCTGCGGTAGCAGACTTGCTTGGCGTGCCGAGGCTGGCCATAAAGGAAGCTTTGTCGACGCTAGAACCGTTCCCGGGTCGCATGAGAGTGCTAGAGGGGCTAAAGGGGTCGAAGCTGATTGACGATACCTACAATGCTACCCCAGTTGCCACTACCGCAGCACTTGATGTACTCTATTGGGCGCCTGCCCAGCAGCGGATTGCGCTGCTCGGCAGCATGAACGAACTCGGAGAATACTCTAAAGAAGCGCACGAAATCGTCGGAACATACTGTGACCCACGAAAGTTAGATATGGTGGTAACCCTTGGCGCGGACGCCGGGCGTTGGCTGGCTCCGGCTGCTCGAGCACAGGGTTGTAAAGTACATACTTTCTCCAGTCATGCCTCTGCATCGGCGTTCATTCGTAAACATGTGAAACCAAGAGCTGTAATCTTGGCAAAAGGTTCCCAGAATGGTGTCTTTGCCGAGGAAGTTGTCAAGCAGCTCCTTGCTCACCCAGCAGATGCGAAAAAACTCGTCCGCCAGAGCCCCCAATGGCTCAAACAAAAATACCGCGCCTAACCATTCTCTCTGCCAGCGAAACCGCTGGCTCAAGGGCTCCAAGTCCGCTATACTGTAAGCGTATGCAACTTATCGTACAGGAGCTCGCAACAACCTATACTCGAACTGGCACGGGCAAGCCGGTAGTCATTTTACACGGGTGGGGCGACAGCAGTGAGGGATGGCAGTCATTTGTTCGCAAGCTTTCCAAACGCTACGATGTTATTGTCCCGGATCTTCCGGGCTTCGGCGGAACCGAGCCGCCGCACGAAGCTTGGAACGTTACTTCGTATGCCCAGTTTGTGCGTGATTTTTTACAGAAACTCGATATTAAACCATACGCCATTGTTGGCCACTCAAACGGTGGTGCTATTGCCGTCAGCGGCGTTGGGCAAGGATTGTTTGTTGCCGACAAACTCGTACTTCTCGCCAGTTCGGGAGTACGCAACCCCCGCGCCAGTAGCAGGTTGCAGGTTATCGCCAAGGTCGGGAAAGCGGTATCGAGTCCGTTACCGAAACGTCTTCGCTCAAACCTCCGCCGGCGTTTGTATGAAAGGGTAGGCTCCGATATGCTTGTCGCAGAGCATCTACAAGACACGTTCAAGCGTATTGTTCGCGATGATGTCAGAGCTGACGCAGCCTACATCAGCACGCCCACGCTGCTCGTATATGGAGAGGCCGACACCGCAACTTCTCCTAAACTTGGGCAACAGCTACATGCAACCATAGATGGATCCAGGTTTGTGGTGCTCCCAGGGGCGGGTCATTTTGTGCATGTCGATGCTGCGGCTGAGACCCAGCGGTTGGTCGGAGATTTTCTTGGGTGAAAAATGCCTGGCGCAGCCTGCTAACGTTATATAGCATATTTCGTGCCAGCACGCTTTTCGTATACATGCTACAAAGTGTGGCGTATGAGCCAGTGGCATACCTGCGTTGGTTTTGGCGAACGCAAGATTTTGGACGAGTCATGTACCGGCGCGAGCTTGACCCGACTAAGGCCGCACGAATATTACGGCATTTCACTGTCCTGATTATGGCGGCGCAGGTTATTGTAGGGCTGCTAACCATATACCTCAGCTTGCAAGGCTATGTTATTGGCGGGGTTTTCTTTGGTTTAGCAGTACTTATTTCCTACCCAGTAGTTGGGGCGCACGTCCTTGCTCTGTTGGTGGCTGGAGGGCAACTAGTGTTCATACGTTCGCGTGAGGGACGACAAGCCGCGGCGGCAAGTAAAATCTTTGCCGCTCATCCTGGGCTGAGGATTGCCATAGCCGGAAGTTACGGCAAAACGAGCATGAAAGAGCTTTTGTATACCGTTCTTAAAGAGGGCAAAAATGTCGCTGCCACTCCTGCAAATATGAATGTATTGAGTTCTCATGCTCGTTTTGCGCGTACTTTAGATGGCGACGAAGATGTCGTGCTTGTGGAGTTTGGTGAGGGTAAGCCGGGAGATGTCAGACTGTTTTCGGCTGTTGTCCAACCAACGCATGCGGTAATTACCGGACTTGCTCCAGCACATCTCGACCGCTATAAAACACTCGCCGCAGCCGGACGTGACATATTCTCGGTAGCGCGGCTTGTCCCTGCCGAACAAGTTTATGTGAATGCGGACAGTGAATCAGTACGACCATTTTTGCAGAAGGGTTTCCGAATCTATAGCCGAAGTACGGTACTTGGGTGGCGGATACAACATGCAAAAACATCACTGAAGGGTACCAGCTTTGAGTTGATAAAAGGCAAAAAAAGACTGTCGCTGCGAAGTGGCTTACTTGGGTTGCATCAAATTGGACCGTTGGCCTTTGCGGCGGCGTTCGGACTAGAGATAGGACTGACTCAGGCGCAAGTGACGGCCGGTGTCGCCCGCACAAAACCATTCGAACATCGTATGCAGCCGTATCGGCTGGGGGGTGCGTGGGTCATCGATGACACATACAACGGAAATCTAGAGGGCATAAGAGCGGGCACCGAAATGCTCGCACACTTGGAAGCAAAGCGCAAAGTATATGTGACACCTGGTCTGGTTGATCAGGGCAGGGAAACGGCAGCTATTCACACGGAAGTCGGGAAACTTATTGCTCGAGCCGCACCTGATGTTGTCGTGCTCATGCAAAACTCAGTGGCGGGTCATATTCAAACAGGGTTGATTGAGTCTGGCTACGCCGGGGAGATAACCGTGGAGGAAGATCCGCTCGAGTTTTATACCAACCTCGATAGCTTCGTTGCGGCCGGTGATGTTGTTCTCATGCAGAATGACTGGACAGACAACTACTCCTAAACCGCTCCTTTCGAACCTTTTCCCTACGTCCCAACAAACGTGAAAGCTCCGACCTTTCACGTTTTTTCAGGCTGTTGATGTAAGTATAAGCGTGAAAGGTCGGAGCTTTCACGCATGGTTTCGGGGTATACTATGGATATGCAAACAGTCGCAGTGTTTTTTGGTGGCCAATCGGCCGAGCATGATGTGTCAATAGTCACGGCACTCACGAGCGTGATAAAACCGCTTGGGCTGACAAAAAAGTATCGAGTCATTCCAGTATATATCGCCAAAGATGGGCATTGGTTCGTCCATGAAAAGCTGAAAGACATCCATACATATCAGAGTGGTGCTATAAACGACATGATATCCCGGGTGAAGCCGACAGGGGTCATTTGTGGCAATGGGATGAAGCTACTTATCCCCTCGCGCGTTGGGCGTAAGGAAGTCACCGTCGATATTGCCTTTCCGGCCATGCACGGCACGCATGGTGAAGACGGTGATCTCATGGGTCTGTTTGAAATGGCGGGCGTGCCATATGTTGGTTGTGGGGTAGCCGCTGCAGCCGTGGCTATGGATAAAGTCCTCGCCAAACAGTTGGTGTATGCAGATGGTTTGCCCGTGGCGAAAGGTATTTGGTTTACCAAGGCGACATTTGTACAAGATCCAAAGGCCGTCCAAAAAAGATGCACAGGCCTAACCTATCCACTTTTTGTGAAGCCAGCTCATCTCGGCTCGAGTATTGGCGTGTCGCGGGTGACGAACTCCAGTGAACTGACCAATGCTATCGAAGTGGCCGCTCACTATGATGATAAGATTATCGTTGAGGAGGCCATTTCGAACCTTATAGAGGTGACGCTGCCTATCATGGGGAATGAAGATCCTATTCCCGCCCTGCTTGAACAACCACTAGCAAATGCCGAAGATTTCTTTGATTTCCAGACTAAATACATGCACGGAGGCAAAAAGGGCAAGAATGGGGCAAAGTTTGGCAAAGGCACGGCTGGCGCACAGGGCTATAGTCAGATTCCGGCCGATTTGCCTAAGGGTCTATATGACGAGGCAGTACGCATTGGGCTTGCGGTGTATCGCACACTCGGTTGTAGCGGAATTGCCCGGGTGGATATGCTCATAGATAGCAAGGCGCAGAAAGTCTATTTCAACGAGGTAAATCCACTACCCGGCAGTCTCTACGCCCACAACTGGGCGCAGGCCGGGGTGAGCAAGGTGGCACTGGTAGAAAAACTTGTTACTTTCGCAACAGAACGTCACACATCCCGCACTAAACTTGCCATGACATTTTCCACAAACTTTTTGAAACAATTTTAACACTCCTTCGGCCTCTGTTATACTAGCGTGTATATGAAACGCTACAACCCGAAAGAAATAGAGCCAAAGTGGCAGGCTGAGTGGGACGCGCAGCAGGTGTATAAGGCAGACCTGCAGTCTGACAAGCCCAAATACATCGCAATGAGCATGTTCAACTACCCCAGTGGGGCGGGTATACACATTGGCCATGCCATGAACTACACCATCAGCGACGTCATGGCCCGGTTCAAGCGCCAGCAGGGCTTTGAAAGCTACCACCCCGTAGGTTGGGACGCGTTTGGCCTACCTGCCGAAAACTACGCCATTAAAGCCGGTGTGAGCCCGCAGCAGAGCATGGCGAAGATTATCCCGAGCTACCACACCCAGTATAAAGCCATGG
>JBASZU010000011.1:0-24165 GCA_049661165.1 Saccharimonadales bacterium (SeqCode) | reverse complement strand
CCATTGGAAACCTCTTAAAAGCTCGCGGTCTTTCGGTAAACCTCCAAAAATGTGACCCGTATTTGAATGTCGATGCCGGCATGCTCAACCCGCGCGAGCACGGCGAATGTTTTGTTACCAAAGATGGGGCTGAAACAGACCTCGACCTTGGCCACTACGAACGCTTCCTTGACCAAGAACTTACCCGAGAAAGCTCGCTCATGAGTGGACGCGTACTACTAGGTGTAATTGAGGCAGAGCGGAGCGGCAAATTTGGTGGTAACACCGTGCAAATTATCCCCCATGTTACCCGCGCCATTCAGGACCACATACTGAAGGCATCTGAAGGGTTTGATGTTCACATTGTAGAGATAGGCGGTACGGTGGGGGATTATGAAAGCCTATCGTTTGTAGAGGCTATACGGGAGCTTGGCATGCGTGTCGGCCAGAACAATTGCTTGTTTGTGCACGTGGTGTATATGCCGTACTTGGGTGCCAGCGGTGAATTCAAAAGCAAACCCGCTCAAAATTCTGTGCGCGAACTGCGTGGGCTAGGTATAGCGCCAGATATACTTGTATGCCGCAGTGAAAACAAAGCTCCTGAAAGCGTGAAGGAAAAACTGAGCCTGTTTACGGGAGTACAGCCGGAAGCAATCGCGCTGCTGCCGAATGCCGATAGTATTTACGAAGTCCCTCTTACTCTCGAAGATACGGGGATTGCCGATGTCATTAGCGAGCAACTATCGCTCGATGTCACCAAGCCAGACCTGCGCGAATGGCGTGCGGTTGTGGATAAAGCGGTTTCTAAGCCGAGCCAGACGGTTCGGGTAGGCGTGGTTGCGAAATACCTCGATAACTCAGACACGTACATGTCAGTGTTTGAGGCCGTACGGGCCGCAGCATGGGCAAACGATGTGGCAGTTGAAATACAGTGGATAGATGCGCCAAAGCTCGAGACTGCTAGTGATGATGAGGTTGCATCTGAACTCGCGAAAGTTGATGGTATCGTGGTGCCCGGTGGGTTTGGTACGCGCGGTGTCGAGGGGAAAATTCGGGCAGCGCAGTATGCGCTGACTCACAAACTCCCGTACCTTGGGCTTTGTTATGGCCTACATATGATGGTGATTGCCGCAGCCCGACTGCACGGTTATGAAGATGCAAATACAACCGAGGTTAACCCGGATACTACGGCGGCGGTTATAGATACCATGGAAGGGCAGAAGGGCAAAGAAAACACCGGTGGAACCATGCGGCTTGGCGACTATGCCTGTCACTTTGAAGCAGGTAGTCTTGCGGCGAAACTATACGGCACTCAGGATATTGTGGAGCGGCACAGGCACCGCTATGAGGCTATGGGGAAATACGTTTCCGAGTACGAAAGCTGGGGTATTCGTGCCAGTGGCATGAACCCAGACAACGGTCTTGTAGAAGTAATTGAGGGTGTTGACCATCCATTCCTTATGGCAAGCCAGTACCACCCTGAGTTCAAGAGCCGCCCCAACCGTCCGCACCCCATGTTCCAGGGTTTCATCGCTGCACTCAAGAAGTAATCAACAAATAATCCCGGACGCTTTTCACCGTCGTTCCACTCTTGCCATTCTCGCCACTTAGTCAAGTTGAGGGTAAATTCCGGCTGGGAATCCATGTTTTTCTGTGTTTTGTCATGCTGAATGTATTTCAGCATCCATACGTATCCATTGAGGTTTGTGCGTCCACTGTGCCTTACAGTCTCACTAAGCTTTCACTCACGCTCCGGCAGCTCTCGGGCTGCCAGGTGACTGAGGCGTTCTGTTTTCAATAGCAAATGCGGGCTTTCGCGCCCGCACTACGACTTCTCTTTTGTACCGACAAAAGAGAAGCAGAAAACCTCGACACGGCTTCTACGATCTCTGTGGCTGTTGTGACATGCTACAACGCAAAAACACTGCCACGTCGCATTTTTGCATTTGTTGTAGCGAGCCACAACAGCCATGCCGGGATTGCTCCAGAGTGCCATTTCTAGCTGTATCGCTTCGCGATGATTTGCTAGCGGCCTACGGCCGCGCTCTTAACTCTTAACCCATATCCCTTAACTCTGCTCTCATGTGTCTCTTGACTGATGTCTCTCATGCAAGTACCATTAGCAGTATGGAAGACACTACAGCTACTACTCAGCCAAAGCGAATACTACTCGTTGAGGACGATGACGCTCTTGCAAGCACTTACACAATGCGTCTGCAGGCAGAAGGGTTTGATATTCGTCGCGTTGCGAACGGAGAAGAAGCCCTTGCTGCAGCTAAAGACTATAAACCAAACCTCGTAGTTCTCGATGCCATGATGCCCAAAATTAGCGGCTTTGACGTGCTTGATATTCTGCGTAACACCCCTGAAACGGCTAACCTAAAGATAGTCATGCTCACAGCACTCAGCCAGGAAAGCGACAAGCAGCGCGCCCAAGGCCTTGGCGTAGATGACTACATGGTAAAAAGCCAAGTTGTCATGAGCGACGTCGTAGACCGCATAAAATTCCACCTCGGCGTATAATCAAACCGATGTATTCAAAAGCCCCCCACAGGGGGCTTTTTATGTAAAACCAACAATAAAATTAATCCTAATATTGACTTATTAAAAAACTTGTGCTAATATGTATTACTGATGACTAAAATAAATAATGACTCAATAAAACCAGCCAGGGATACAAAAAAAGATGGCTCTGATTTAGTAGCCGCTCCTTACGGAAGCGAAAACCCCGCGCCAACCGGAGGCGCTATTAACCCGCAGGCATTCGAACCTACGATACCAGACGGAGGCGGCAGTGAAGCTCTACGGTTGGGTACAGGGCGTGAAATGCAGGCTTTTCTCATGCGCCATGGTTTAATAGCTCAGCCTCCCGAAGCACTTCCTGGTGAAAGAGGCAGGAAATAAAATGAATAATCAGAGCTATTGAGTCCGGATTAAAACCGTAGACATAAAAATTGTGAACGCAGAATATAATGTCAGAAACAGTACTTACTCCCCAAGCTCCAACATTTCCGCTACCTAGTCATCTAAAAGAGTCCGCTAGAGCAGCAGAATCTGGAGTTGCTGATTATGATACCATTGCCCGTTTGCACGACTATGTTACCGCCAGCCTAGGATCGATTGGGATTGACCCAGGTAGTGTTCTATTTTCGGGCTATAATCCATCATCCCTTAAGAGAGGTGGATTGGAAGAAGACGACGCTTATTATTTCGGCAACGAGACAAGCATACATCCTGAAACTAACCCAGACCCAGATGACCCTGGAGTGATAGTTAATCCACTGATTTTCGCAGCGAAGTATGGGGTACTTGGCGTCTATGACATGATGAGTATTGGTCGTCTATGTGAGCAAGGTAAATGCAGCTTAGCAAAAGGCTATCCAGATTCGGCATTTGGTACGTGGGCATTCAATTTCGCAGACCCCAATGACCTACAGAGCACAATTGTCGCAGAATTCGATATGCGGTCAGCCGTTGATACTCCGACACCATAAAACATAGACCATCTTCATGTATGCGAAAAAAAGTGTAATAAGAAAAAAACTTAATTGACTTTTTACAAAGCTTGTGCTAATATAAAATCTATAGGATACAGAAATAACAAAAAATGAATGAAATAGCCCCAGCAATAACTCCGGTTCAGGAGAAACAAAATGGCCCCGACTATGGTAGTTTGCTTCAAGAGGGACTAGATAGATGTGGTGAGCTTGGCTTCGATGTAGCAGGGTCGTTGCAGGCCGCTTATGGCGAAGGCATAACCGGGGATGCTCTAGTGCAACGTAAGGACACTGTAATATCAACTGCAGGTAAAATTGCAGAAGATATGCAGCTGGTACCGGAGTTCTTTAATCGTCCCGCACATACGATAATGCTGATTTCGATAGCTGAATCGTGGGCATCAAACGAAGAGCGCAGTTTGCAGCTTGGCGTGGACAGAAGCCGAATCGTTGAGGAACGTGAATCATTGGTCGATATAGCATGTATGCTTGCGGGTATTAATTCTGTGGCGCTACAGGACATTGCTAATTCTGACCCACACAGTCGCAACCGTTACGTTGAGGAAGCCGAAAGCCCCGAAGAAAACGAAGCAAAAGACTTCATAGAGGCTCATGTTGATATAGACTTAAGTGATAAGCTACAGGCAGTGCTGGATGAAGATGGAGAGGGCTCATTCCTAGAGGCTCAAAGAGCTGCTCTTAATCTCTCTAAAGATACAGAAAAACCATTTAAGGTTAAAGTGATGGGGATGGCGGAGTCTGTAGATATTTATTGTGCTAATATTCGACCCAAGATAGAACATCCAAATTATTCATGGATTTATGCAGAACATTCTGATGATGAAAATAGGCAGCATAGCCTCGAGCTAAACAACGCAAGAGACATGGAAGATGCTCAGCGCGCAGAAGAGGAAAAATTAACGAAGCCATACGACGAGTATGTTGCTCGTTTTGCTGAAAAATTCGGTACGTTGCCCGCCGCGTTTGTGAGAATGAATGGGAAAGAAGGCCCGGAGCTATTTCTACGCGCGCCTCAGGCATTGGCAGTATTGAAGTATTTTAAAGGAGAACCCATGCCTCCCGATGAGTATGATGCGAAATCCGTTGAGGACATTTTTGCCATAGTAAGGCATGAATATGCGCATACTCAGAAGCAATTAGTGTTTGGGCCGCATAATCAGCTTGGGCTCAATGTGGAGGAGCGTAAAGCAGAATTTGTTTCGGGCGATAGGCAAGGATATCAAGATATCAAATTCCTCTTTAATGATTTATCTTTAGCTACTGGTACCAAATTAACGCAAGATTTTCTAGCTTCAGCGCTTAGGGAGAGTGATGCACTTTCGTCATTTCTAGCTAAAACGGCTCAAGGGGTTGGTATGAGGAATGCAATGTTGTTAATGGCTTTGAAGCCTTTACCCTACGAAAAGTACCCTGAGCACGCGAAACAATTCGTTGATTTGTCGAATCAGTTAAACGATTCCGATGTATCCACTCTTGATATACCACTTCGGGAGACGGTAGCACGCCTCGGCGAGAGTAATCTTAGGCAAGGGGTTAATAGGTGGATGAAGGGTGTTGAAGAGAAGAATGGTGAATTAACGGATTTTCACGAAGAATCATTTCCGAGCTACAGACAAGCGCACGGCATAGGGGTGAGTACCCGTATAATACGTGAAGAAGTTAGAAAAATTCGGGCAGCACGTAAAGCCGCTTAGCTTTGCGGCAGGGTGTAGTGATAAAGCATAGTGATTAACCCGAACTCGACGTAAGCGTCGAGTTCTAAAAGGGAGGGCTTCCTATCCCTAAAGGCTTCGCTCCCGCTCGCTGTCGCCTTTGGCTTCTGTCGGCGGTACTTTATTATCGAGCTGAGGTTAATTATAAGGTGTGGTGCGATACTCTTATTAGAGGGTCACTTTGGTGTGGTGCAGAAAGACTAATGTCTTGGTCTTTCTGTAGGCGCGAGGGAAGCGTCGTTAGTACTACTCTACGGTTACTTCGGTGCGGCGGACTGAGCGGCCGGAGAAGGTGCGGACTTTGCGGCTTTGCATTTTCACGGTGCCGTCTTTGGCAGCATGAATGGTAAAGTTGCGGCTCATGGTAGTGCCAGTACCAGCACGCTTGGTGGCGCCAACTTGGCGAACAATAACTTCGCCGTTTTTGACGACCTGGCCGCCAAAGCGCTTGACGCCAAGGCGCTGACCGACGCTATCGCGCGTATTCTTGGAAGTACCACCGGCTTTAACATGTGACATAGTATTCTCCTGGATGTGCGGTCGACCACAGACGGCACATTGCTGCGTTGCCGGGTGGTAGTGCTCGCTCGCCGTACCTGTAGTACGGCTCGCTGCGCGCTTCACCGCGGCGCCTTGCACTGCACTCGTCTGTGGACAGACCTTAACAGTGGTTTGGTAACGCTTATAAATTATTAAAATAAAGAGGAAGTACGGTCGATTTGACAGTTCTTACCTCAATCTTGGGGAATTATACCGGAAACTACCCCTGAAAGTCAACGGTACTAGCGCGCTTTGTCGCTGCGCAGTAATCGAACGCCGGCATATACGATTGGTGTTGTAAGGAGCGACATTGCACATCGAAGTAGCCAGTAGGGTAGGAGCAGGCCAAATATAAACGATATGTTCTGGCCAAGCGTTTCACCAAGGGCGTAAAAAGCAACCGTAAGGAATACCGCAGAATCAACGAACTGAGAGATGAAGTTTGAAGCGTTGTTGCGGAACCAAAGGGCGCGTTTGTGCATGCGGGCGCGTAGTTTCGCAAAGATGGCTATATCTAGAAAAGCCGAAGACGCAAAGGCAATCAGACTGGCAATAGACATGCGAATAGAGTTATGAAAAACGGTGTCGTATGAGGCCTCGGTTCCGGCCGAACGAGCCGATGGCGGGAGGGCAGTGGCCAGTGCCGTGTAGAAAACGAGCAAAACTATGACCCCGAGGCCAGACAGTACCATACTGCGGGCGCGTTCTTTGCCGCGTACTTCCGTGACGACATCGGTGAGGGTAAAGAGGAGCGGCATAAGGAAAATCGCCACACTTGCCCGCAGTGTGTAGTCGCCCAGGTGGCCGATAACAAATGTTTTTGCGCCCATAAGTTCAGCAGCCATAATGCCAAAAATATACAGCGCAACAACAAGGTCGCCCGGACGAATCATTTTTCTCACCCCTGTTAATTTCTCCATAGAGTCCTAGTGTACCTTATGTGCTGCGTAATGTCACGAGTTCACGGCCGACTATTTGCCCCTCGCGGTGATAGATGAGGTTTTCGTTACTTGCATGCTGAAATGCGACTCGCTCAAAACCCATACTGCTTATATGTTCTAGGAAGGGCAGGTGCTTTTGCTCGCGGCCATCAAACCAGCACGGTACAGCTAGGCACAAGCGGCTTCCTTGGGGCAACTGCGGCTGGATGTTTTGTAAAAACCGTTTCAGTATGAGGTTTACTTCGCTTATGGTTTGAGCAAGGATGGCTGAACTCGGTCGTTCGGTGAAGGGGCGGCCGAGGTACGTTTCGCAGGCGACAACAATTTTGGAATTTGGAGTCTGGAATTTAGAAATTTGCCACTGGTGGTTGGTGGCGTCGGCAGCTTGGAGGGAGTATTTGGTATCTAGTATTTGGTATTTGGCGGTGAGCCAGTCGAGATTTGCTTCAGAGTACGCAATCATGCGCGGCTCAAGATCGGTACCGTACGCACTGTAGCCCATGAGCAAGGCTTCCTGTAGTACAACACCGGTGCCGCAAAATGGGTCGAGGATGGTAGTCAGGTAGTCAGGTAGTCGGGTAGTCGGGCTAGTAGTATGCGCAGGACTATCCAACTGTGCTGGCCAAGAACTAACTTCGCCAACAGCAAGATTAATGATGATTTGCGCAAGTTTGGGCGGGAGCATGCCCACACGAGCATCGCGTTTTGGTCGGCCGCGGTCGCGCAGTGTGTAGCCGTCTATATCCTGAACTGCGGTTGTTCGAGCAATGATGGTTTTGTTTTGGCAATTAATAATCAAAAGTTCGGCGCCATTCTCGTCTGTAAGATGGCTATGAAACACTTGTGCGGTGCTTAGTTCCGCCGTGGTGTTTGGCACTAGCCTGACAGAACCATCGTGACGTGCACGCAGCACTTTTTTGAGCGTTAGCCCCAGAGCATTGATTTTGGCGGGTGACACGTCAAATCCGTAGGCAGACAATCCCAGGTGAAATTTCCCAGAGGTGGAGAGGGCAAATGCGGTGGATTTAACCAGTCCTATCAGAGCTTTTTCAACTTGTTTCCAGCTACTACTTGGCACCTCGCCAATGACTGTCGCTAGGCGCGTGCTGCCGCCCAGACGCGCAAAATCGATGTCGTCGACAGCTTGCATCAGTCCGGCTATGCCGGGTGCAATGTCTAAAACGGCATCTCCACCGTACAGACTTTCCAGCTCTGCCAGTCCGAGTGCCGGCTGCCGCCCCAAAATGCAAACGGATTGAACCATAGCTGTATAATAGCATGTAGATTATGGCAGAGCCTTCGTTTTTTCGGCGCAATTGGAAACTGTTACTCAACCTTGTAACGGTACTGGCGTTGATTGTGCTGGTGGTGGCGATTCGCGACCAGTTCAAGGCGACATTTGAGAACCTGTTTAAGGTACACATATGGGCGTTGCTGCTCATCCCACTCATACAGGCACTTAACTACGATGCGCAGACCAGGTTATACCGTGACCTCTTTCTCATAGTAGGCAACAAAATACCGTACAGGGAACTGTACAAAAGTGCACTAGCCCTGAATTACGTGAACACGGTATTTCCCAGTGCCGGGGTCAGTGGCATCTCGTACTTTGGCGCGCGTATGAAAGGTGATGATATTACTGGGCCGAAGGCTTCGGCCGTGCAGCTTTTTAAGCTTATTCTGTACTTCCTTAGTTTTGAAGGACTCATTGTTATGGGGGTGCTTGCATTAGCGATTCAAGGGCACATAAGTAGCCTCATACTTCTCATGGCAGGTACAATTGCCACGGTAGTAGTTATAGCGACACTGGGTATGGGTTTTATTATTAGTAGCAAAAGTCGTATAACCGGCTTTTTTGCTTATATGACGAGCCTTCTAAACCGTATTATTAAGATTGTACGTCCAAAACATCCTGATGCAATTAGAATAGATCGAGTGCACCATATTTTTGACGACCTGCACGAGAACTATATGCTGATGACACGCGACTGGCGTAAACTCAAACGGCCACTTATGTGGGCTATGCTGGCTAGTTTCTGGGAGGTTTCAACGATATATGTCGTCTATGTAGCGTTTGGTGAATGGGTGAACATAGGGTCGGTTATTTTGGCCTACGCGGTAGCAAATCTTGCAGGGCTACTCAGCGTTTTACCCGGTGGGATAGGAGTATACGAAGGGCTGATGACGCTGACGCTTTCGGCAACTGGTATACCATCTCGGTTAAGTCTGCCCGTGACCATCATGTACCGTATGCTTGCCATGACCGTTCAGCTTATACCGGGCGCATACTTCTACCATGAGCATTTAGGCCAAAAAGAACCTCCTTCCGTCGAGGTCAAGACAGATTGATATTTCATAAGACCGCCATTTCACGTTAGATTATCATTTATCCTGTAGCGATGATGCGCTTATAATGGTGACATGATAATTGGTAATGCATGGTGACAGGTGACAGGCAAATGGTTAATCCTGCTTTTTCCGTCAGCGATTTTGTGGTGGCACTTAACCAGACGTTGGAGTTTGCGTACTCGTATGTCGAGGTTCAGGGTGAGCTGAGCAATTTTCGGGTCAGTAAAAATAAATGGGTCTACTTTGACCTTAAGGACGAAACAGCTAGCCTAAAGTGCTTTACAACAGTATATGCACTGCCCGGTCCCCTCGAAGATGGGATGGTGGTGCGCGTGGCGGGTTCGCCACGGCTGCATCCGCTGTATAACTTTAGTTTTCAGGTGCAATCTATTGTGCCAATTGGCGAGGGCGCACTCAGGCGGGCGGCAGATTTGTTGGCAGCAAAGCTCGAGGCTGAAGGTTTGTTTGACGCGAGCCGTAAACGCCCGCTACCGTATCCACCACGCAGAATCGCACTGATTACCGCGGGAGATTCGGCAGCCTACGCCGACTTTATGAAAATTTCAAATGCTCGCTGGGGTGGACTGCACATAGTTCACTACAATGTGCTGGTGCAGGGCGAGCAGGCTCCGGGAGAAATCGTTGCAGCGCTCAAGCGCGTCAACGAATCAGATGCGGCACCGGATGTAGTAGTGATGGTTCGCGGTGGTGGCAGCGCTGATGACTTGGCGGCGTGGAGCGATGAGCGGGTGGTACGGGCGGTGGCGGGGAGCCGCGTGCCGACACTTGTTGCTATTGGCCATGAAATAGACGTATCTCTTGCCGAACTTGCGGCAGACTCACGTGCCAGCACACCGAGTAATGCCGCAGAATTACTACTACCCGACAGAAAGGAAGAGCTGCGACACCTGCGAGCTTACCTACGGCGACTCGATGAACAGCTTATGGTGAGTATAACGCGTCGCCGCACCGGTTTGGTTATGCTGACCGAAAGACTCGACGAGGAGCTTCGCCAAGTTGCGCAGCTTGCCCGTCAACGACTCACGACTGCCCAGTCGCTGTTAGCCGCCTATGACCCGGTTCGGCCGCTTAGCCAGGGCTACGCTTTTGTCCAAGCTTCAAGTGGAAAAACAGTGACACGTGCGGCTCAGCTGCAGGAAGGAAATGAGATTGAGGTGAAGTTTATAGATGGAAAAGTAGTATCCCAGGTGAAAACAGTACATACTAACGAGGAGTAATTATGAGTAAAAATAGTACCCAATTTGACTACGCAGCCAAGACCGAAGAGCTCGAAGGTGTGCTGGCGCATTTGCAGGCAGAAGACATTCAACTTGACGAAGCGCTTCGACTTCACGAAGCTGGCAAAAAACTCATAGTAGAGATAGAAGACTATTTACGGCACGCTGAAAATGAGGTGAAAAAGCACCTCAGTAAGGTGTAGCAGTGGAGTGGTTGCTGGTACTTGTTTTGTTGTGTCTTGGTGCCTTTGCGGTGGTTATTTTTTACGGCGCACCCTACCTTCCGACGCTGCGGCCACAAATTCAAACCGCGTTTGAGTTGCTCCAGCTAAAGCCGGGGCAGACGCTGCTGGAACTTGGCTCTGGTGACGGAAAGGTACTAGTTGCTGCCGCTGAGGCTGGGTACAATGCGGTTGGCATAGAGCTCAATCCGCTCCTCGCTCTGGTATCTTGGTTGCGGACGCGACGATATGGGAACCAAGTGCGTGTGGTCTGGGGAAACTATTGGCAGCTGGGATGGCCAGATGCGGATGGCGTTTTTGTGTTTTTGCTCGACTCGTACATGTCAAAACTTGATAAAAAGATGATTCAGTACCGCAAACCTATTGTCAGTGTAGCATTTCGTATTCCGAACCGAAGTGTGAAGGCTCAAAAAAATGGGGTGTTCCTGTACGTGTATCGGTAAATACTTGCATGAACAAGTCATCTTGCGTTACCATGAGCAGTATGAAGTTTATGGGTGATGAGCGAGGTTCTGCGGCAATAATCGGTACTATGGTTCTGCTTGGTTTGTTGCTGGTAGCTGCGCTCGGGTTTGGTGCATGGGCGTTTATGGGTCGCCAAGACTATAAAAATAATGTTGCCGCCAAGGTCAAAATAGCTGTTGCCAATAATACCAAAGCAGTTCAGGCAAAAGATGCAGTTGACTATGCCGAAGCCGCCAAACAGCCCCTGAAACTATACACTGGACCAGAGGCGTACGGAAGTGTGCAGCTAAAGTATCCGAGGAATTGGAGTGCTTACGTGGTCACTGGGAGCGGTCAGCCCCTCGACGCATATCTTAACCCTGATTTCGTGCCGTCTGTTTCTGATCAAAAATCAGTGTTTGCCCTGCGGGTGCAAATAGTCGCTACAAGCTATAGTCAAACGCTGGTGCAGTTTCAGGGACTGCAAAAACAGGGTAAAGTTACGGTGACACCCTATGCGTTGCCAAATACGCCTGCAGTGGTTGGTGTGCGAATCGACGGTCAGCTGACGCCAACGAAACAGGGGAGCATGGTTATACTGCCGGTGCGGGATAAAACACTTAAGCTCTGGATAGAGTCCAACCAGTTTCTAGCAGACTTCAACAACAACATCCTACCTAACGCTAGTTTTTCTCCATAATTTTCACAATATCCACACCCAGTTTGGTCGTCTATACTGAGTAGCTGGTAGTATGTGAAGAAGTGAGGCGTAGGTGCAGCGTAGTCGTAGCCCCAAACTGTTTAATGACCAAGAAAAACTCTTTTTGAGCCTAGCCGATGGCATGAACAATACTATGCTTCAGCTGGCACTCTTGAGCGAGAGAGCAGTAGGCTCTAGTGGACATGATCAAACGAATGAATGGCGCACTGTTCATGATATTTCCCGGGCCGCTTTGCAGCTGCTGGAAAGCTATACTCTGACCATGCGCTTACAGGGGGGTAGTGCCGAGCCGGAGCTTGAGCCCATAGCTGTTTCGAGTCTGATGTACGACACGGCCCAACTACTCGAACCGTATGCGAAACAGCTGCAGGTCTCGGTGACTATAGATATGCCCAGCCGGTTGGAGCCGGTCATAAGCGACAGGGCAATTTTGCAAGCGGCACTCCTGAGCTTGGGTCACGTTTTTATTGCCGCCCAGTCAGAGGGTGACGAGCCGAGCGGTGTGATACGGCTTGGTGCACACAAGGGTCGCTATGGTGTTGTGGCCGGTTGGTACGCAAAGGGCAACCAGTTGTCAGCGCGGGCTCTCGGTCGTGCCCGGCGGCTTGGCGGGCGAGTGCAGCAGCCGTATGGCGAGCTGGTCGGCGGGTCAGCTACAGGCGTTTTTATAGCAGATAGTTTGCTCACAAGTCTGGAAACAAAACTGCACGTCGCACGGTATCATAACGCTACTGGTTTAGCGGCGACGTTGCCTGCATGTCGGCAGCTGCAGCTGGTATAGCCATGCATATACTTCTTATTGAACCAGATGCGATTCTCGCAAGAACCTACGAGGCTGCGCTCACAGATGCCGGATATCAAGTGGCACATGCTGCAACCGCACAACAGGCGATTGCGGCAGCTGATAGCCAAAAGCCAGATGTTGTTGTTCTGGCGCTAGAAATGGCACGTCACAATAGTATCGAGTTCCTATACGAGTTCAAGAGCTACAGCGAGTGGCAAAATGTGCCAGTTTTGTTGCTTGTGCCTCGGCTCAACCACGATATTGCAGATAACCCTAGCATACGAAATAATCTCGGGGTCTGCGAGGTACTGATTCGTTCTCAACTGACTCTCCGTAGGCTCTGCGATGCGGTTGCGAGGGCGGGGCAGACTGTGGCATGAATCAGCGACGTACGACAGCAATTGTGCTAACGCGTGTGGATTATGGCGAGGCCGATCGTATCGTAACAGTACTTACTCCAGAGGCCGGTAAGCTAGTGCTTATGGCCAAGGGTGTACGCAAAGTCAAAAGCAAACTGGCGGGCGGGATTGAGCTATTTAGTGCCAGCGAAATTACCTACATACCTGGGCGGGGTAGTATAAGCACAATGGTATCATCGCGTCTGATGAGACACTACGGGCGAATTGTCCAGGATATAGACCGCACCATGTTGGGCTACGAACTTATCAAGCTACTGCACAAAGTGACTGAGGATGAGCCAGAACGAGGTTATTATGAGCTGCTGGAACAAGCCTTTTTCGTCTTGGATGACAAAAACGTATCTGTTGAGTTCATCCGGGTTTGGTTTAGTGCCCAGCTTCTCCGGCTAGCGGGTCACACGCCAAACTTGCAAACCGACACCATTGGAGCGAAGCTAAGTGCGGCGAAGCACTACGAATTCGACTACGACAGCACGGCTTTTACACCCCGTGATGACGCTGCCTTTGGTGCGAACGAAATAAAATTCATGCGGCTGCTGTTCAGCGCCAGCCGAGCGTCAGTGGTTGCCGCTGTGCAGGGCGGTGACCAACTTGCCCTACGGTGCGCCCCACTCGTCCAAACCCTCCGCCAGCTACATCTTCATACCTAAAGTGCTGCTGCTTGCACTGATGAACCCTCGAGTGTAGTGTGGTGGCATGAGTCGTATGGGGCGGACAACGTGAAGAAGATTACATCAGACTGGTTGCGGGGGAAAATACCGAATTGCGAAGCAGAAGCACTGTTCATAGCGCCTGATGACCGTAATATTCCATGTTTAGCACGACTGCATCTTCCGCTTGATCGTGATATGGTGCTAGAAACAATGTGTTCGGGAACATATCGCCAATTATTTTCAATGGTTTGTAATGCGCGCGAGCGAATGTTTCCAGGGTCAGTGGAAATAGTACCTAGAAAACGGGACGTTTTGCCACCCGTGGGTTTCCCTGTGGCGTTTCATATCACCGAAAAAAGTGCGGGGCAGGAGTGGAATAGCTTGGGTGCCTTTGTGTTGAGTGAAAGAATTGGTGCTATTCAACATGTCGTTACTGACGATGGTGGTTTAAGTGGTTCTGCTGCAAATGTATCGACCAGAGGGATTGGAACGATAACAGAAGCAAATATTCGATTTTCTGTGGTCGCTATGCCCAAGCATTGCCATCCGGTACCAAGAATGGCTGCACGAGTTGGTTATCAAGCACTATTTTTCGGTGGCTTCCCACCAGACTTACGAGGTGGGGAGGCGCTCTACGTTGGTCTACACGCACTACCAGAGGGTAAGGAAAGGCCAACTGCCTTTGGTTGTTTTGCTGAGCAAATTGTCTCTCCTAAAGGGCTCGACCAGCCAATTTCTCAGAAGGCCTAGCAACGGAGCGTCATTTCGGCGGTGATGGTTTATAATAGTTCTATATGAGTGAAAAATCATCTGAGGTGAAGCTCGAAGATATCGTGAGTTTATGTAAACGGCGTGGGTTTATTTTCCCGGGTAGTGATGTGTACGGTGGTTTGGCCGGCACGTGGGATTATGGGCCGCTGGGTGTGGCGCTAAAAAAGAACATTATGAACCTGTGGTGGAAGATGTTCGTTGAGAACCGCGATGACATGTACGGCGTAGACGCCGCTATACTCATGAACCAAAAAGTGTGGCAGGCCAGCGGCCATGTTGATACCTTTACCGACCCACTCGTAGAGTGTGCTAACTGTAAAGGTCGCTTCCGCGCCGACAAGCTCGATAGGCCAGATACGTGCCCCACGTGCGGACAAAAAAATACGTTTGGTCCTGAGCGACAGTTCAACATGATGTTTTCCACTACAGTTGGACCAGTTTCAGTTACAGTGGAGTCCGAAGATTACCATGAAATGGATGCAGAAATAGGTTTGTATACCAAAGATGGTAAGAAAACTACAATTAGACAGCCTAAAAGCATCGAATTGAATAGTGCGAAGCTCTACGACAGAAATTCCATATCGTACCTGCGGCCCGAGACGGCGCAGGGGATTTTTACGAATTTTAAGAACGTGGTCGATACGCTGTACCCAGATGTGCCATTTGGTATAGCCCAGCAGGGCAAGGCGTTTCGTAACGAAATTTCCCCGCGCGACTTTGTGTTTCGCTCTCGTGAGTTCGAGCAAATGGAAATAGAATATTTTGTGCACCCAGATGCGTGGGAAGAAAGCTTCAGCCACTGGGTGGCGCAGTGCAAGGCATGGTTCACGGCACTTGGTTTGCCAGAGGGCAGCGTGCATGAGCTGGAAGTGCCAGAGGCCGACCGTGCGCACTACAGCAAGCGCACGATAGACTTTGAGTTTGACTACCCCATTGGCCGTGAGGAGTTAATGGGCCTCGCGTACCGCACCGACTTTGACCTGCAGAACATTCAGAATGCCTCAAAAAAGAGCATGGAATACCGGCCAAAAGACGGTGGTGTAGCCTATGTACCGCACGTTATAGAACCAAGCTTCGGCGTGGAGCGCGCCGTTATGGCAGTGCTGTGCAGCGCCTACTGGCACGACGCCGAAAACGACCGCGTGGTGTTGAAGCTTCCGTACGAGCTTGCCCCAGTAAAGGTAGCGGTGTGCCCACTGGCAAAGAATAACCCCGAACTTGTCGCTAAAGCCCACGAGGTTTACGCTGTGCTGAAGAAACAGGTTGGCGCGGTACTCTGGATAGACAGCGGCAACATAGGCAAGAACTACCGCAAAATGGACGAAATAGGCGTGCCGTACGTGGTAACGGTAGACTTCGATAGTCTGGAAGGCGACACCAAAGACACCGTCACTGTCCGCCACCGCGATACCACAGACCAGCAGCGCATAAACATTGATGGGTTGGGTGAAAGCTTACAACAGGAGTGAGCTGGGTTATTCAGCTATACGAAAGTCCAGCTGGTCAAACACCTGTTGAAGATTTTATTAACGCACTTCAGCCGAGCACAAAAGCAAAACTCATTAGTCGGATTAATCTCTTAGCTGAGTTTGGTCCTGGGCTAGGTATGCCGAATGCGAAACTACTCGGTGGTGGTTTATATGAATTGAGAATACGTGGAAAAGAAGAGGTAAGGACGATATATGTCTATCAAAAAGCAAGGACGATAGTCCTGCTTCATGCTTTCAAGAAGAAAACAATGGCCATATCCAAGAAAGATTTAAGTATTGCCTTAGAGCGAAAAAGAGAATTAGATAAATCATAATATATAAGTTATAATTTTATTGACAATAATATAACGTATAAGTTATACTGTGTCTGGTCATATATATTACGTAGCAATATATATGACCAAGAACAGAGGAGAAAATATCTATGAAAAACTGGAAAAATTTTGAAAAGGAATTGCTAAAAGATCCTGCCGTTAAAGCGGAAGTGGAGAAACTTGCAATCGAACACGAGATAGCTCGGCAAATTATTAAGTTTCGCTTATCAAAAAAGCTAACACAAGCAGAGCTCGCAGAAAGAGCAGGCCTCAAACAAGCCTATATCGCTCGAGTTGAAAGCGGAATAGCAAATCCAACTATGGAAAGTCTGAGTAAAATAGCAGGAGCACTCGACAAAAGATTGAAGCTAGTTGCTGCGTAAGAGGAGCTAGATGACACGAAAAGCAGGCGCCAAACTTTCAGAAGAATTGAACCTCAGAATGGTTCTTCTTCAGCAACGCCTTGCTATATTAGATGAGATCCTACTTCATGTTAGTACTAAACTAGACACTGAAACAGCAAGGTATTATTCGGATGTTCTGAATAAATACGGTAATTTTTTCTATTCTATTAACCATGCACTTAAGTCTTCATTTTATGTTGAGCTTCTTGCTTTTTTGGGAGTCAAATTAGACAAGAATAAACAGATAATTAGTGATAGATGGGCCCAAGCATCGGTATACAACCTTGCTGTTATCGCCAACAGACAGGAGGCTTATATGAAGCTTTTAGCACGATACAGAGATGATGTAGTGTTGGTAGATGAAGTTAGACATAAAATAGCTCACGCAACTGCACTTACAGAACTCAATAATCTTAATGTGCCCGGATATGACAGGACTGTAATGTTTTTGAATGAAGTAGCAGGTTTCGTAATGGAAATACACGATAGGGTGCATGGTATTCCCGGCTGGAACAAGCCACATACTCTTGATGATGAAAATGTGTACGCCGATGATACCGAAGGGCTAATACATTCGATAACCTCATCAAGTAGGGCGGACGAGATGAGAATACGCTACAAGGATGCTAAGCAAAGAATGAGAGAAAATAAGATAACGTAAGATGTTTGGTATCATTATTTTATGAATACATATTATACGGATGGGAGTGCGAGTCCGAACCCAGGACCAGGGGGGTTTGCGGTGGTGAGTGGGGGTAAGCCTGTTGTACTTGGCGGTGAGCCGAGTGGGGCTGAGACTACGAATATACGAATGGAGGGCTACGCTATACTGGCGGCGCTGAAGCACGCTGGGGGTGAGCCGTGCCAAATACATACCGATAGCGAGTTTTGGATAAACGTTATTACCAAATGGTCGCTGGGCTGGGAAGCAAACGGCTGGAAGAAAAAGGGCGGGGAAATAAAAAATCTCGATATTGTGCAAGAAGTTTGCCCGCTGTACCGCGCCAGTCGTGCCGAACTGGTTTGGGTGCGTGGCCACGTGGGGCACGAAGGAAACGAACTCGCCGACCACTGGGCGAATAAAGCGAGAGAAGGAGCGAGGGTTTAAGTATGGCATACGATACTGGGCTCGAAGAACGGATAGATGAGGTTGTGGCCGAGTGGTCGGTAGATGTGCTGAAGCGGAAAATGTTTGGTGGGCTAGGGTATTTCATACACCGCAATATGGCGTTTGGGGTGAAGGGCGATGAACTGATTGTGAAGGCAGACGAAGCAACCGCTTCAAAGCTGCTGAATGAGCCTGGCATGGGGCCGTTTGAGTTTGGTGGGCGGAGCATGAAAGCTTGGCTGCTGGCTGCGCCCGAGGTACTGGACGAAGATAATCTGCCACGCTTGCTCGAAATAAGCCGGAACTATACGCTCACACTCCCACCGAAACAGAAGTAGGAAAGATTCTTCGCATTTGCTCAGAATGACAAAGCAAAACATTATAATAATATTGTAATGTTTTGGGTTATGTGCTAGCATGGGACTATGATACATACGACTATACAAAATACAATCAAGATTGGTACGAGCACCGGTGTAACGCTCCCGGCAAAAGAGTTTAAACGTATGGGCTTAAAAGTAGGTGACCCGGTAAAGATTACCTTTGAACCTGCCATTACAAAACAGCCTACTATTGCCGAAGAATACGCTGATTTCAAACAGCAGTACGGTGAAACGCTCAAAAATCTTGCAGGACGATGACCCGCTATCTTACCGCTAAAGATATCCTAGAACTTCATTTTAGCGTTATTAGCGATTATGGCGGCTCGCACGGTGTACGGGATGAAGGTAGGGTACGGTCGGTTATCGATGCGCCAGCACAAGAGGTATTTGGCGCAGAGCAATACAAAACGGTGCATGAAAAGGCGGCCGTCTACATGCGAAACATCATAGGCGATCATCCGTTTGTGGATGGCAACAAACGCACGGGCATAACGGTAGCCGCAATATTTCTATCACGAAATGGCGTACAACTTACTGCGACCACGAAAGAGCTTGAGGATTTTGCGGTGCGGGTGGCGGTGGAGCATTTGAGCGTAGACGATATTGCCACCTGGCTCGAACAACACAGCAAGTCAAACAAGGGGTAGTTCATCTGCTGGTACGCCCAGGGCGGCGGCCAGGCGGTCGAGCTGCTGGAATTTGCCGTATTTTATAGGAGTGCCACCCGCGTGGTACAAGCGGTAGTAGTGGTCGAAGTGGCGCAGCTCACCGCGGAATGTTTGAGCGGTGGTGGGTTTATCTATGTGTCGTATGTACCAACCATCTGGCTCATCCGCCAGAATCCGTTTTAATTTTGCGTAGTGATTAAACCCGGGCATTACTAAGTAGTATAGAATATGTGTAGGTATCGTTCTCAACCAACGACTGTTATACGACGAAAAATAATTATTCAACCATCACTATAATCTATGTCTAAGCATCACCAATTCCACCTCAAAGGCTATCTGATTCTTCTACTGGCGGCCGTATTGTACGGGTCGTACGGAGTTTGGTCGAAGCTAATGGGAGATACGTTCCCGCCGTTTTTTCAGGCATGGACGCGGGGTATCATTATTGTTCTACTTATGCTTCCGTATCTGTTAGTCACCCGTAGCATACGGAAAATAGCACGTAAAGACTGGGGGTTCTTTACGGTCTATTTGCTGCTCACGGCGTGTACCCAGGCGCCACTGTACTACGCGTTCAATCATGCTCCTATTGGCGCGGTGCAGCTTATTTTCTATGCGACTCTCGTAATTACTACATATATTTTCGCAAAATTTTACGTCGGCGAAACTATTACGCGCATAAAACTGCTGGCAATGGTAGTGGCATTTGCGGGGCTTGTTTGCGTGTTCGGTACGTCGGTACTTGTGTTTGCGCCGCTCGGCTTGACTCTGGCGGTTTTTAACGGTTTTGCAAGCGGCGGTGAAATGACCAGTACAAAACGTATTCCCAGTACCTATTCTTCAGCGCTCGTTGCCTGGTATGGGTGGGTGTTTATTGTGCCAACCCACTATGTGCTTTCAGTTATATTCGAACGGCAAATTCCCCTACAGTTCAGTGTGGCGTGGGGGTGGCTGGCGGTTTATGCAGTGGTTAACATGGCGGCATTTTGGCTCGGTCTGGTTGGGTACCGAATGGTAGATGCGAGTATTGCCAGTCTTATAGGGCTACTTGAGGTCATTTTTGCAGTAGTTTTTGGAAGTATTTTGTTTGCTGAGCATTTGCAACTTTCGATTTACCTGGGAGGTGCGCTCATTATCGTTGCAGCTATGCTGCCAGATGTAGTGAAGCTGCTTGACGAAAGAAAGCAGAGCTCGGCGTGAAGTCGATTGTGCTGGGCGGAGGGTGTTTTTGGTGTACAGAGGCGGTGTTTGTGCGGGTCGAAGGCGTGACAGGGGTTGTTCCTGGGTATGCTGGAGGTAAGACGCCAAATCCGACTTACGAGCAGGTGTGTGGGGGCAAAACCGGCCACGCCGAAGTAGTGCGGGTAGAGTACGATGAAACCAAAACAACTTTGGAGCATCTGCTGCACATCTTTTTCGCCACACACGACCCAACCACATTGAACCGACAGGGCGCAGATGTTGGTACGGAGTACCGTTCAATTATTTTATACAGTGATGAAGCAGATGAGGTGAAAGTTCAATCTGTTATACGTGAGCTCCAAGGTAAAACAGATGCGCACATTGTTACAGAAGTTGCATTGCTCACGGATTTTTACGAGGCAGAGGCGTATCACCACAATTACTTCGAGCAGCACCCCGAACAAGCCTATTGCCAAATAGTCATTAACCCGAAAATAGACAAACTTCGGGCATTTTTACGCGAAAATACCCTATAATCATAATCTAAACGGAGGGATGACACATGCAAGCAGTATGGAACGGAACAGTCATAGCAGAGGCAGATAAAAATGACCTTATATACATAGAGGGGAACTGGTATTTTCCTCCCACGAGTGTGCAGCATGAGCTACTGAGCGAAAGCCCAACGCCGTATACCTGCCCGTGGAAAGGCAAGTGCCAGTATTACACGGTGACGGTAGACGGTCAGGCAAATGCCGATGCCGCTTGGAGCTACCCAGAACCACTCCCGACGGCAATTGAGCGAGTACACAAAGATTTTAGCGGCTACATCGCCTTCTGGCGCGGGGTAGAGGTGAGCGGTGAATAGCTGGGATGATGCGCGGCTGAGAGAATTGGCTCGAGAACAGGGGACGCCGCTATATGTATATTCGCGGGATATGCTTGTAGAACGTGCAAAAAAGTTGCTCAATCTGGAACTGCCATTTGGGCTTACTGCCAGATACGCCGTGAAAGCGAACAATCACCCGGAGGTGATACGTCTGTTTCATGAAAGCGGGCTACATTTCGATGCTAGCTCGAGCTATGAAGCGCAAGAGCTGCTAGAACTTGGGATTGCCGGTGACCAGATAAGCCTGTCCAGCCAGCAGCCGGCGCATAATCTGACTGCACTTATTGAGGCTGGCGTGCTGTATGTGGCAACCTCGCTACACCAGCTAGAACTTTTTGTTACCAGCGAGAATCACCCGACTTCGGTAGGGCTAAGGGTGAACCCCGGGATAGGGGCGGGGCACAATAATCGCACCACAACCGGTGGGGCAAATAGTAGCTTCGGTTTATGGCAGGCATATGTGCCAGAGGCGCTTGAACTTGCAGCAGCACGCGGGGTGAAGATTGACCGGCTCCATATACACATTGGCTCGGGCGCCGACCCAGCCATGTGGGGGAAGATGATGGAAACAGCGCTAGAAATTGCCGAAACCATGCCAGATGTGACAAGCCTTGACATGGGAGGCGGGTATAAAATACACCGCTACGGCGACGAACACGAAACTGACATGAAGGCAGTCGGGGTGAAATTTGCCCAACTTTTACAGGGGTTCGCAGACAAAACGGGACGAAAACTGCGCCTAGAAATAGAGCCGGGAACGTGGCTGGTTGGTCACGCCGGTGTGCTACTGGCTAGTGTTGTTGATGTAGTAGACACCGGGGCAGACGGCCATACGTTCCTTAGGCTCGACACTGGCATGAATGATTTTGCGCGGCCGGGGATGTACGGAGCGCAACACACCATAGCCGTTCTGAATGATGCGACAGAACAGCAGGAGTATGTGGTGGTGGGGCACAACTGCGAAACGGGCGATATACTGACGCCAGCACCGGGTGACCCAGAAGGAATTGAATCGCGCGAGCTGCGCCGAGCGAACATTGGCGACACGGTTGCCATATACGACACTGGCGCATACTGCCGCAGCATGAGCCACAAAGGCTACAATAGCTATCCGAACGCCAAAGAACTGCTTACTTGAACAATTTATCCTTGAGGCCACTTAGCAATCCACCGGCGTTGCCACCGAGGTCTTTCAAATCACTCAGGTCAAGTTTGCCATCACCGTTTCCGTCTGCTTTGGATTTTAACTGGTCGAGTGTGTCGTTATTGACGCCGTCTTTTAGGCCTTCTAGGTCTGCGGCTGTGATTTTGCCGTCACCATTTGTGTCAGCCTTGGCCTTGATATCATCAAATAAACTCATGAGTACCTCCTTGTTTAGTGTAGGCTCAATTATACCTCCACAACGAGGTGCAGCCTGTAACTTTGCTTACATTCTTTTTTGAAGTTTATGACATACTGAAATATGTAAAAGGAGGTTGCATGGAAGTACAGGTAAATTATCTTGCGGTATTACTTGCAGGAGCATCAAGCATGGTAGTGGGCAGCATTTGGTATGCAAAGGGTGTCTTTGGGAGTAAATGGGCAAAGCTTGCGCATGTCGACTTAGACAAAAAAATGAGCTCGGCCGACATGACGAGGCTTATGGGTCTAACATTTCTAGCTTCGCTGGTGACAGCCTATGTGCTTGCGCACGTGACGTATCTAAGTAATCACTTTTTCGGCGGAAGTTTCCTCACAAGTGCACTGCAAACTGCGTTTTGGGTGTGGTTGGGCTTTACGGCTGCCCGCATACTTACGCACGATTTGTTCGAGGCACGTCCGAGTAAACTGACGCTGCTCACTTTTGGAAACGAACTTGCGACCATATTGGTTATGGCAGTCATCATTGGCTTACTGAAACCATAACGTATATGAAATCCGCGGTGGTTTTTCTTGATTAACCTCTGTACAATAGTAGAAAAGAGGAGGATTTTATAGTGGTGCAGAAAAAAGTGAGCCTGGTACGTCCAAAAAAAATGAGTGCAGCGCAAAGCCTGAGACCATTGCAACGGTTTGCGTTATTTTTCTTTAGTCGTCCTCGCCTGACAGCGTTTTTGGCGCTCATAATTGCCGGATTTGGCGTGCTAAGCTACTCAACACTACTCAAGCGCGAAGGTTTCCCGCCCATCAACATTCCCTACGCCATAGGGCAGGCGACCTATTTTGTGAATGATGCTAGTAAGGTAGACCGCGAACTTGCGAAGCCTGTTAGCGAATACCTCATGAAACAATCAGGCGTGAAAACGGTCCAGACCAATAGCCTCGGAAACTTCGCAACGGTGATAGTGCAGTACGAGGAAAAAACCGATGCTGCAAATAGGAGCCGCGCTTTGCAGAACGCTATGGTCGAACAAAAAATTCTTCCGGCTGGAGCGAACGTGAAGTTTCAGGCCGCCCAATTTGGATTTACCGAACGGGGAGACGATGCGGTTGTGTCGTTCTTCTCAAAAAATAACGCGGCACTACCAGAGCCAGAGCTTGTCGCGGCCGCAACGCGCGCCGCAGCCTTTATACGAGACCAAAAACTGAGTCTCATTAAGGACGCTTCAATCATATCGCCCATAGAACAGGCGCAGAACCCTCTGACCGGAGAAGTACAGAATGTTCAGAGTCGTTTTGAGCGGTTTGGTGAACGCGTGGACGACAAAACGTCGTTCTACAGTTCGGTACCCATAGGCGCTTCTATTATGAAAGGCGGTGATGTCGTAGAGTTTGGTGACCAGCTGCAAAAGGCGGTCGATGCCTACAACAGCAGTAGTGAATCCAAAGGTTACGCTATGCGGGTTAGCGCCAGTTTTGCACCGAGCATACGCCAACAAATTAGCGAGCTGCAAAAAACTTTGCTTGAAGGATTGCTCGCCGTGCTGGTGATTGGTTCCATTGTGATTGCAGTGCGCGCCTCTGTCATCACGGTGCTGTCCATGGTAACGGTAATCTTTGCCACACTCGGGGTGCTTGAGCTCATTGGCTACACCCTGAACACCATTTCGCTGTTTGCGCTCATTTTGAGTTTGTCGCTTATAGTCGATGACACCATTATTGTGGTCGAGGCGCTCGATGCCCAGCGAAAGCGGAAAAATGATGCTCGCGACATCGTGAAAACGGCCATTGGCAAGGTTGGGCGTGCTATGATAGCCGCGACATCTACGGCGGCACTTAGCTTTGCGCCACTTCTTTTTGTGGGCGGTATACTGGGCGGGTTCATACGAGTTATGCCTATCACAATTACATCGGCGCTGCTTATTAGTCTGCTCGTTGCGCTGGTCTTCATACCGTTTTATGCGCGGTTTATTATGCTTGGCAAAAAACATGTTGGCGCCAAGGCCGAGCATGAACTGGCAGCCGATTTTGAGGCGCGTGTCGCGCGGTGGCTAGC
>JBASZU010000010.1:0-9043 GCA_049661165.1 Saccharimonadales bacterium (SeqCode) | reverse complement strand
ATCTTAGGAGAATATCACTCCACGCTAGATTTTGAAGATATTATGGACAATCAGAAAATCTTCATATGTAACCTATCTAAGGGATTGTTGGGCGAAGACGTATCCGAGTTATTTGGTATCACAATCTTGGCAAAGCTCCAGCTCGCAAGCCTTCGGCGAGCCCGAGTCAAACAAGCACTCCGCAAATCATACTATTTATACGTTGATGAGTTCCAAAACTTTGCGACACCGAGCTTTTTGCAAATGCTCAGCGAAGCACGTAAATATAAGCTATTTCTGACTATGGCAGAACAGTCTACGTCCCAGCAGGACGATCAGCAGATGGTCAGTGTTATCTTGGCTAATGTCGGCACAGTGGTCTGCTTCCGCACAGGTAATCCGAATGATGAAAGACTATTACTACCGCTCTTCTCACCGTACATCGAACAGGGTGAAATTGCGAACCTGAGTGCTTATAATTTCTATGCGCGATTATCTTCGGTGATTGCGCAGGAGCCGCTAAGTGGAGTTACCTTATTACTCGAATCCGATGGCAGTGAAGATGTTGCTAAGCGGGCTATCGAATCTTCACGAAAACTGTATGCACAAAAACCAAAACCCACAGTTATACCACTACCAGTACAAGAAAAGAAACCCAGTAAATCAACTACGCGTGCAAAATCTACGGACAAGAAACAAACAACTCACGGTGCGCCCGTCAAGATGTTAGGCCACCAGGACGCTAGTTAAAAAGTTCGCTCAGTCGCTTTAGCGCCAATGCGAAATCTTGATCGGTGCTGACAGGATCATTACTATCGATACTTTTAGCTTGCTCATATAATTCCATGATTGCTATCGCTAGGTCAGGATTCTTGCTCGCAATTAAATCGAGATTGAACGCTAAGGCATTTACATTAGACCCCATAGCAGTACTCGTGATCGCAGTAGGGTTTTCAGATTTCATCGTTATTCGTGATTCATCGGTCATTACCTCTATAATACACCGTTCCAGTAGTAACAGTGATAAAATAGGTGTATGAAAGATTCCGATGTAACAACCCGTAAAACCGCAAAACGCTTGCGGGCTATACGTGTTGAACGTGATCTCACTCAAGCTCAGGTTGCCGAGAAGGCTAAAATGAGTGCCAACTACTACGCAAAGATCGAGCGCGGCGAGGTACGGCCGTCAATTGATATGTACGAAAGAATTGCTAAAGCACTCAAAACTACCGCCACAGAGCTATTCCCATTCTAGATAACTGAACTCGATCAACCAATACGCAATCATTACTCTCTGCAAGCCGCACCGCAACACGGCTAAATACGCTATTTGTTATTACCATTGCGCGGTCACAGCCGTAAACTTTCAAACCCGTTACGACTTGGCGCACTGCGTCAGCCTTCACTAATCCAGAGTAACGTTTTACTTGGATTCCCCAGCGGATGCCGTTTTTGCTTGCTACAATATCGACTCCGTAATCAAACTGCTCTGTAAGCTGGATGTTCGTGTAGCCCTGACTCTTAAGCACGTTGGCGATATGCTCTTCAAACTCGATTCCATTCATAACGTCAACATGTCGCAGCTTTCGGTTTGCCACTAAGCGTCGTACGAACCTTGTTATCCTCAGAACTGTCCGGACGGATATAAGTAGGATTATTAGCGCAACTACGTATTGGAAATATTCCCAGTATGTGACGACAGTGACCGCAAGCACGCCGAAGAATATAGGAGACCGGCGCATTATCGTTCCTCCTCATCTTCGTATACGCTTTCAATTTCAGATATATCGAAGTCTAAGCTATCTTCAAAAGTTATATTCCCGTACCCGAATCCCAGCCAAAAGAATACATTTTCAAGCACCCATGTAAAATGGGGTGTTTTCGGTTCTATTATTCTTTGGGCATATAGAACAACCAAACTTTTCGCTACAAACAACTTCACGTACATTTCACCATCTTAGGCACATAATTAAAAATACCTACGTGTATAATTCACCATAGCCATGCGTTTACTACTTGTTGAGGACGAAGAAAAGATTGGGTTGCCTTTAAAGAAGGCCTTTGAACGTCATCTGTATGCTGTAGACTATGAGACAAACGGTAGAGAAGCGTATGTCATGGCAGGCGTAAACGGCTACGACTGCATAATTCTGGATATAAACCTACCAGATATGGATGGCGTAGAGATTACGAGAAAGCTCAGAGGCGACGGAGTCATGACACCCATACTAATGCTCACCGCTCGGGGCGAGCAAGAGGATGTCGTCGAAGGATTCGAAAATGGCGCCGACGACTATCTAAGGAAGCCTTTCCATTTTCAGGAACTATTACTCCGCATAAACTCGCTGGTAAAAAGAAACTCAGCCGAAAAATCCGAAGTCCTGTCGACAAAGCAAATAACGCTTAACCCACGAACGAAAAAAGCCTATGCTCATGGTAGCGAGATTAAGCTTAACGCAAAAGAATTCGGCATTTTAGAGTATCTGCTGCGAAATAAAGGCTGTTTAGCCAGTCAAGAAGAGCTACTTGAGCATGTCTGGGATTCACGCGTAAATATATTTACCCAAACGGTTAGAACCAATATAAAAACACTCCGCCAGAAGATTGACCCGGACAAGCTATTGATCGAAACCGTAAAAGGGAGTGGCTATCGCATAAATGACGACTAATTTTTGGAAATCAATTCGGTTCCGATTAGCAATGACCTTTACGATCATTCTCTTTGTATGTGCTGGCACTATCATTTTACTGTTTAACATTGCGATCAATAACTACCTGTCGACACGTCAGAATCCTGGGAATCCGCCAGTTACAGGCCAGCAGATAATTGGCTCACAGCCTTCAACTGGCCAGCCGCAGCCATCCACTGACGATGGTAAAAATTCGCTCCGCGCCAAATACTCTAATGACCTCGAAAGAATTAAAAGTAAAAGTATATTCGGTCTTATTGTATTCGCGTTTATTAGTTTGGGGTTAGGCTATTACCTAGCAGACAGATTCTTACGACCACTGAACCAGCTAAACAGACAGCTTGAAAAGCTAAAATCAGATAACCTTGGCACACAGATTACACGTGTCCCGGATAATGAAATAGGTAAAACCATTTCTTATTTTAACGATATGTCCTTGCGCCTAAAGACCGCCTTCGACCAACAGGCACAGTTTGTACAGGATGCGTCGCATGAGCTGAGAACCCCCCTGACTATCCTCCGAACCAACCTAGAAACTGAACTGGATAATAGTAATGCGTCTAAAGCGGAGCTTAGGAATGCAATGCAAGATGCACTACTCGAGATTGACTCTGCGACCGAGCTTGCCAACGATCTGCTGACTCTTTCTAAACCCGAGAAAATGTCTAAAGAAACGGAGAACTTGGGCAGCGTTATCTCGGAGGTAGTAGATTCATTTTCCATGCTTGCCAAGGATCGCGACGTCAGTCTGGAATATAATGCAACGAACGATGAGGTCAATGCGAGTATAGTTAAGTCGGATTTTGCCCGAGCAATTAATAATATCATCGACAACGCTATCAAATATTCGGCAGTCTCCAAAGCACCAAAAGTATTGGTTTCACTGAGAAAATCAGGGGTTACAGCAATTATTGAGATCGCGGATAATGGCATCGGCATCAAAGAAAGTGAGATCGCAAAAATATTTGATCGTTTCTACCGCATCGATAAGTCACGCAACCGCAAAACGGGCGAGTTTGGTCTCGGTTTAGCCATTAGTAAGAAAATTATCAGTGACCACGAGGGAAAAATATCGGTCACGAGCCAAAAAGGGCTCACAAAATTTAGGATACAAATACCTATCGCTTAACTTCACGAACGTTTCACTTTGCCAAAGGTAAAATGCTTATGAGGAGTACATATGGAATCTTTGGCACCACAAACAAACACAGACAGCGACAACAATACAAACCACGAGCATACCGAACCAGATAACCTATCCCACAAGAGTTTAGCTTTTATCAAGCGGCAGGACCGTCATATTGTAATAGTTATTCTCGTGATAGGTATTGTCGGGCTTGCAGGCGGGTGGTATGCCCTAAGGCACTCATCTAACTCATCAAATACATCAACAAAATCCGGGGCTAAGACTTCAAGTACCTCGGGTACATACACCTATAACACTCTTAAGTATACCTACAATAATAACTACACACTGGCGCAGGCTATGAGCGACCAGGCCCAACTATCAACGATCTCATTTGATGGACTAGCATTTATAACCGGAAGTGCTGGAGCGGACAGTTTCTTTCCACCGGGAAAGGTTGCTGACTTCTTTGGTTTTCAATATATGCGTGATGTAGATACGGCCGGCTACGGACACAACACGACATTCCTTTCTAAGGCTGCAAACAATGTGCTCAAAACACTCGATGATAACCAGAAGGCCAAGCTTGTAGCCCTCGCCAAAGATCAAGAATCAATCTACACCAACTTTGCATACAATAGGTTCCCGCTCATGAATGCCTTCAGGCGTGACCTCGAAAATCAAATTCCATCCGGCTCATCTGGGCTAAATACTGACGTCGCGAAAAAATATACTGCCAATCTCTATAGCCTCGACGCCGACTTGAGCTATAACCGAGCAGTGGTGGTCGGTGGCATCATACACTCTTTCACCGACGCCCAAAAAGCCTATTTTGCCAAGATGGAATTTAACAACTCTGGTTCGTGGCCAGATGTTAAAGAAGACGAAACACTAAAAAAGAGCCTCACCAACACTCAATTCGTCGCCGTCATGACCTACGCCAGTGAGATGTTCTCCTGGTACAAAGGTGACCTTGCTGCCGACACCTATTACTGCCCCGAAAGGCACGGTACCTATTTTGGCGGCTTCTATATGAAAGATTACCCGGCTATGAATAATCCCGATTACTTCATTAGCACTACAACCACCGGTGACAAGGGCCAAGGGTTTCTCGACATCCTCAATGCGCAGCAGAAAGCCCACATTACTAGCATAATTGCCGAACAGAAATCTGCACTCCAAGAGCTTACCCAAATCAGGCTGGATGTATCAACCGAACTGCGGAAGGCGCAGGCCGGTGGAACCATAGACAAAAATAAAGTCTACACGCTCATCAACCGCTACGGTCAACTCGACGGGCAACTTTCAGCGCTGTATGCGAGCAGATTCACCGCGGTAAATAAGACCCTTAGCGCCGACCAAAGAACTGCGCTCGTCAAACTACGTGATCTCACCGTCGTACCAAGTGGTGCCTACATGTTCTCGACGCCAATTAATACTCCCGCAATTTCGTCTACCGACTACTTCTTCGGTGTCGGGTCAATGCCCTCGACTGCCGGGAAGACGACAGCACCAACCGGATTCTCGACGTCAACTGAAACCGCCAAACCACCGAAAAACTAATAACCTCGCTGCCCCTAAGTCCCAGGCTAATTAAAGGAAGGAAAAGCTCGCATGAAAATCATCTTTGAACGAAGCAAGAAACCGGAAGACAAAACACTACAGGAGCCAGGCGTACAGCAAGCTGAAGAGGTTACCGCAGTAGCACCGCCAAAGAAAAAACTACCACGAGAGAAGCTAATTATAATCATCCTATCAGTAATACTTGTTGGCTTAGGGCTCTTTGTAGCTTGGGACTTATGGGGCAAAAATATTTCGTTCAACTGTAAATGCCAAACTGCTTCCTCAACTTCAAACAGTTCTAACTCTACGACAAGCGGCACATCCTCCAATAAAAAGACAGCCAAAAACTCCGCGGTCGACAGTAGCCTATACGCCACGTGCACAACCAAAATATCTAACGAGAAAGAATATAAATCCTGCTGTGATGCCTTATCGGCAGACGACTCGGTCAAGAAGGCCTGTAAAAAAGTTGTGGACGATACAAGCACGACCGCACCCACACCTCAGTCTAGTACCGGAACAAATACAAGCAATTGATTTATGAGCAAAAAAGTATTTTATACCATTTTATCGTTGCAACTTGCAGCTATCCTGGCCATCCTAGGGGTATGGTTCATCTCGAAAAGAGCATGCGTATCGACTTCTTCATCAAATGTTGCAAATTTTGCAAATTATTCTTCTACTATCGAGGCTGGGCTGGTAGGCAGTTCAATACTCGGCTCGGCGACTAATGACAGTATTTCCATCAATACTTTAGCCGAAAAAGGCATGACAGTGTATGTCGAGTATGGCACCAAATCTGGGGCGCTGAGTCAGAAGACAGGTACTAGGACTTCTCAATCTGGCGAGCCAATCGTGACAGAAATAACCGGGCTGAGCGCTAATACTAAGTACTATTACCGGGTGAGTTATAAACAAACTGCCGACACCGCCTATACAGTTGGAAGCGAACATAGCTTCGTTACGAAGCGCGCAAGTGGTTCAACGTTTTCTTTTGGGGTGCAAGGCGACTCACACCCGGAGAGGGCTAACCAGATGTTCAGCGCCGCACTCTACGCTCAAACAATGAAAAATGCATATGGGCTTTCACCCGATCTGTACTTTGCACTAGGCGATGATTTTAGCATTGAAAAGCTTATCGATTCTGGCCAGAAAAATCAGAGCGCCATCGACCAAGTGTACCTGTACCAGCGAAAATTCCTCGATATAATTGGCTCGACAGCCTCGATCAACCTTGTGAATGGTAATCATGAGCAGGCAGCAAAATACCTACTGGACGGTACGGCAAATAATTTTGCCGTTATGGCTGCGAAAGCCAGAAACAACTTTTACCCCCTGCCAGAGCCGACTGGATTCTTTAGCGGCGACACAATAAAGGTCGATAACATTGGCTATCTAAAGGACTACTACGCCTACACTTGGGGAGACGCCCTATTTGTAACAATCGACCCTTACTGGCACTCAGATTCTGCTGTGGACAATGCTGCTTATAGCGACAGTAAAGGCCAACGAGATTTGTGGAACAATACGCTCGGAGACGAACAATACCAATGGTTTAAGAAGACGCTCGAAACCAGCCGTGCCAAGTACAAGTTCGTCTTCACACATCATGTCTTAGGGACTGGCCGTGGCGGCATAGAAGAAGCCAAATCGTATGAATGGGGTGGCTATAACTCAAAGGGTGTGTGGGAGTTTGATAAAAAGCGACCTGGCTGGGAACTGCCAATTCATCAGCTCATGGCTAAGAATAGCGTAACGATATTCTTCCAGGGTCATGACCATCTATATGCGAAGCAAGAACTGGATGGCGTGATATATCAGGAAGTCCCAAACCCTGCCGATGACAGCTACACCGCTTTCAACAAAGATGCCTATAAATCGGGGACAGTCTTGCCAAACTCTGGGTTTCTAAACGTCACGGTATCCACGAACAGTGTAAAGGTTGATTACATCGGCTCGTCTACCACTGGCGACGATAATGGAAAGGTAGTATCTTCGTACACGGTAAGCAAATGATTAAACTCCACATAACAAAATCAAGAACAGTCATACTAGCACTTATCCTCGCAATCGCTGCCCTCGTTGGCACCTGGGTTACACTTAAGCACAATCAAAGCGTCCCAACCACCGACTCCCGATCAAAAACAGTATCAACCGTTTCTGGCATGGTTTTTGATATTGAGGCCGATCCACATATGGACGAAAATTCCGATGCCGCCACCTATAAACAAACGCTTGCCAACATCGTTAGCGACAAGCCGTCGTTCCTGATGGATCTGGGAGACATCTTTATGGTCGACAAGCAAGACGATAAGAGCCAGGCAAACCTCACAAGCAGATACGCTACCATGAAGGACTACTACGACCTCCTGGGCACCATCCCGCTACATTTTGCCATGGGCAACCACGATGGTGAAGTTGGTTGGGATTCACTGAACACACGAAACTATCGAAAGACATATTTCCCCGATCAGACCGCCGATAAAAACTACTATTCATTTGAACAGAACGGCTCACTCTTTCTCGTGCTGGATCCATACACCTACACCACGACTAAGCCTAACGCCGATAGCTGGGGGTGGACACTTGGTAAAGAGCAGTATGACTGGCTGACAAACACCTTGCAAAGCAGCTCGGCAAAATATAAGTTCGTCTTCATTCATCAGTTAGTTGGTGGCGACAATCAGGGTCGCGGCGGTGTTGAAATGGCACCATTCTATGAATGGGGCGGCAAGAACCTTGACGGCACAGATGGCTTTGCCACCAAGCGTCCAGGATGGGCTATGCCAATACATCAGTTACTAAAAGAGCACGGGGTATCTGCAGTATTTAAGGGACACGACCATCTGTTTGTGAAACAAGACCTTGATGGAATCGTATATCAAACCCTACCCCAGCCCAGCCATGCAGGTGACCGAATAACCGCGAGTTACAACTATAAGGAAGGCATATTACAAGGAGGATCTGGCTATCTTCGAGTTACTATCGGAACAACTGAAGCCAAAGTCGAATATGTCAAAGCCGATGGCGCCAAGACAGTGGCCTACTCCTACATCATCAAGTAGCCCCATACTTGTTCCTACTTTAGAAATTGGCTGATATGTATAAACTCCAACATATCTGCGACCAGCTTATCTGAATCTATACGCCGCATTATCTCGCAACTATCATGCTGAGAAAGTATGTTCAGACTGCCTTCCCACAGGAGATCATCGATTACCGCTAGCTTGCGATGAAGTTTGACAGTGTATAGCACCGTGATATCTAGTGCCTGCAGAGTAGCAATAGCATCGCGGGCTTGCTCGATATACACGCCCTCGTGCTCGTCGGGGCAGCGCGTGTTAATAGTAACATGGATGCCTCGGCGCTTGGCGCGGTCAAAAAGCGGCATTAATTCATCCATGCGCCGGGTCGTAATGTATGGGCTCTCAATATAGATACGTCGCTTTGCGGACTGGATGTCTTTCGTGAATACCCGATAGAAGGTCTCATTATTAAATAGTCGTGAATTGCATAGCTCTGTAGCATCAACTGTGCGAGTGAACAGCTTAATCATCACTATCCTCCTCGTTGTCGTCGTCAGTTTTCTCGTAGAGAGCCGTGTTATCTATACCTAATAAAGTTCTATAATCGTTCTTTATGCCCAGCCATACAAAAAGACTCGGCTTCGCCCGGGTCTTTTTGT
>JBASZU010000009.1:0-1723 GCA_049661165.1 Saccharimonadales bacterium (SeqCode) | reverse complement strand
TAGAGTACGCCACCAGGCTCGCTACAGCGCTCCAAAACACAGGCAACATGGACTGCGCCACACTAACACGCCAAACTCAAAGCATTATAGACAGCCACGTTACCATGCTCAACACGGCAAATGAACTGTACGACTCACAAACCAACCACGGCGCCACTCAGGGCGCGGTGTTATAGGTTTACTTCAAGCGTTTGCGTTTGTTGGGGTCGAGTTCGCGTTTGCGGAGACGCAAGTTCTCAGGGGTCACTTCTAGTAGCTCGTCGTTTTCGATGAAGTCAAGGCACTGCTCTAGGCTATAGATAGTTGGCGGCGTGAGCTGCACCACGCCGTCGCTGCTTTTACTGCGCATATTGGTGAGGTGTTTGGCTTTGCAGATGTTTATTTCCATATCTTCGCGTTTGTTAGCAAGGCCGATGATTTGCCCGGCGTAAACCTGAGCAGCCGGACCAACGAATAACGCGCCGCGCGCTTCGGCCGTCTCGAGGCTATACGGCATAGTCGTACCCGTTTCGAAGGCAATGAGCACGCCATTTCGCAGCTGTTCAAGCGCCTGACCAACCGGTGCATAGCCAGTCACCAGCGTGTTCATGACTATAGTGCCTTTGGTATTCGTGAGCAGAATGTTGCGCATACCGAGCAGCGCGCGAGTCGGCATTTCATATATAAGCTTGGTAACGCCCTTGGGGCTCGCAAATTGTTCTTTTAGCGTCGCGCGGCGCTGGCCAAGCTCCATTTGCACCGTGCCGACATGTTCGGCTGGCACCTCTATAATGACTTCCTCGACCGGTTCAACCTCCACGCCGTTTTCGACATGCGTTACAACCTGTGGACGTCCAACCTCAAACTCGTACCCTTCACGGCGCATAGTTTCTATAAGCACACCCAGATGCAGTTCACCCCGTCCAGCCACCGTAAAGCCAATCCCATCATCGCTCACCTGCAAACCGACGTTTGTTTCTAGCTCTTTCTGCAAGCGTTCACTAATTTGGCGCGACGTGTTGAACTCGCCTTCTTTGCCCTTAAACGGACTGGTGTTTGGGCCAAGATATATACGCAATGTCGGTGCTTCGACCTCTATGGTCGGCAGTGCTTCGGGCTGTAGTGCGTCGGCAATGGTCTCGCCTATTTGCGCACCGGCAATGCCGGTGAGCTGTACAATGTCTCCGGCCACGCCTTCGGGGACTTCGTACTTGCTGACACCCTGGCTCATAAAAACCAGCTCAACTTTGGCTTTCGTAATCGAGCCGTCTTTTTTGCACAGTGCCACTTGGTCACCAGCCTTCACTCTGCCGCGCGTAATCCGTCCTATGGCGTACTTTCCCTTAAAGTTATCCCACGCCAGTGCCGTCACCAGCATCTGGAACGGCTTGTCGACTTCAACTGTTGGTGCCGGGATTTTCTCAATAACCGCGTCGAACAATGGGGTTAAATCGGCCTCTGCCGCCGCATCATCCGGGACGGAAACCCAAGCTTTGCCCTCTCGGCCAATGGCGTAGTACACCGGGTAGTGAAGCTGGTCTTCATGAACGGCGAGCTCCAAAAACAAGTCAGCCAGCTCATCTTCCACCTCGGCAATGCGTGAACCGGGTTTATCTATTTTGTTAATCACCACAATAGGCTTGAGTTCGGCCTCAAGTGCCCGCTCAAGAACAAATTTGGTCTGCGGCATAGGGCCTTCCTGTGCATCCACAATCAGCAGGCAGCCATCGGCCATGTTCAGCGT
>JBASZU010000008.1:0-5061 GCA_049661165.1 Saccharimonadales bacterium (SeqCode) | reverse complement strand
CCCTTCGCGCAAAGCGTCATAGAATATCGTGTTGCCGCCCAACGTGCTGCAATCTTTAATGCTCCTTATCGAACACACACGTACAGCAACGATCCCACTTTCGGTCCAGACCTTGCCGGCAAGGAGGTTCGAGACTATGAAGGCGATATGATACACGAAGCCTTTGCCGAGAATTCCGACGGCTCCCCGATACTTGAGGATCCGAGCTATAAACTGGATCCCGAATTTCTCGCCAAAGGCATTAATAAACGTTTGACTACCTACGCGCAATCGCAAATCGACCCTGCTGGTTACCATATTGCCAATGGCCAAGAATTTTTTGAGGGTCAGTGGCAGAATATTACTGATGACGCAAGACGCGAGCAGTCCGTAGCGGAGTTCAAGGCAACCCACGGCGAGTGGGATGAAATAAAGGGCAACTACACTAAATTTCTTGAGAATGGCGGTCGGGACATTTCCAGCGTCAGCGACACCAGCACAAATCCACTCACACTTGACCAATTTGCCTACGGCCCAGGAGAGAAGAATGTGGAGGCTCGGGCAGCGTTGGTTAATCCAGATAAATTGTTTGTCGCAACGCCAGGCGAAAAAGGCGATATTACTGACTACAAAAACCCAAATATGGATCCCGATCTCCTAAAACGGTATCTGACCGCAAAAAGTGAAATGCAAGCTATCTATACCGGAGGGAAATTGCAGGGCGGACATTTTCAAACGGTAGATATGCTAGAACAGCAGCCTGAGATAATGCAACGGAACTATGTGGCGGATTCTCTCCGCAGGCAGTACAGTTTTGATTTGGCGAACCGAGGGGGGAGAATTGGTGAGTTTTCTCAAGAAATGCCGTCTGGAATGTACAATCGTCGACCTTATATGTTCGACGACAGATTTATGAATCCGTATAACACCGCAGGGAGCCAACCTGAAGGAGGGTCAAGGAGCTACGGCTATTCCCCGAATGAAGCCCGCGAAATTGAGGCATATCGATCAAGGTTGGCGAGTGAACGAATTACGGGAAGTTTTTATAGGCCATATGATGGGTTGGCAGGACAGTCTCAAGCAGATGAGTATGCTGCGAGAGCACTTCGGTCAAACGATGCCAGTGTTATAGCAAAACTTCATGAAGAATATATGGCGTCTTCAAACAGTCCCGTCGTAACTGATGCCACAAACCTCAGCAATAATATGCAATCAAATTCAGCCTTGGCCTACACGTATCCAGCTGCATCTGGCGGTTCAACAACACAAGAAAAAATGAACACCCAGCCATCGATATCCGCGACTGGCGCGTCGATGGCATCTGCGTCCCCGGCTGGAACGTCAGAAAACGATGCGCAAGCGGCTAATCCGATTAGCATGGTATCCTTTACCAAACAGTAAATGGATACTCTGGTCACATCGATACGTGAGCAATCGAGCAAGCTCAACGGTACTTGGTTAGCTTGTGACGGCTGCTTATTTGCAACAGATTTTTGTATGGAGTGAGTTAGATTGTATTTCTGGAAAGGTTTTATAAGTACAAGCGCATTGAACCATGGTATGGCGCTTCTGAGTAGTTCAGCTTTGCTCTGTATAGCCAACAATACTGGTAGCCTCTGGCAGTGTATTGTCAGGTAATCCGTTAGTGCTTGCTCCTCCAAAGGCTAGCTTTTGACCAGGGAGTATTAGGTCTGGGTTAGCAAGGTTGTTCTCTTTTGCCAGAGACATGTAGTCTCCGCCGTACCCATGCTTCTCTGCAATGGCACTGAGTGTATCGCCTACGACAACGGTGTAGGTTCCGGCACTTTCGTCTGTGCCCGCACCAACCGATCCTGCGGCTGCGCCGTCAGGGAGTTGTAGTACTTGACCCGGATGAATGAGGTTACGGTTTTCAACATTGTTTAGACGAACGAGCGTATCTACATCTGTGCCGTAGTACTGAGCGATGTCGCTCAGGGTGTCACCGGGCATAACAATATGCATGCCAGTGCCGGGTGTCGGTTCAGTCCCCGCTTCTGCTACTGGGTCGTCCGGAGTGATGACATCGTCGGGCATGACGGAACCGTCTTCCTCGTCTCCTTCCCAGCTATCAGCTAGCGCATCATTTGCTTCGTCGCTTCGATGTTCTTCGCCGACACTGCTGCCTGGAAAACCATCATCAACGCCTTCAGCTCCACCGGCATTATTTTCTTGGTCTTCATTACCACCATTGGCTAGCGCATCATTTGCTGCATCGTTCCGATTATCTTCGCCGGTTTGGCTGCCGGGCGCAGCAGTGCCAGCACCTGGAGCTGTACCGGCGTCTGCGTCTTGGTCGGTATCAGTTTGACCAGTCCCGTTTGTGCTATCCGTATTGGTTTCCACGCCATCAGTATTTACTGGTACTGTTCCGGTTGCATCATCTGAGGATGCCACAGGGTTGTCGACTACGATTGGGTCTGTTCCTTCAGGGTCAGTTACAACCTGGGCGGGCACGGGAGCAGCGACGGCAGGCGTTTCGGCCGGTGTTGTTGAGCCGCCAGGCAGCTTAAGGGTTTTGCCGGCGTAAATTCTATTTGGGTCTGTTATGCCATTTAAATCAGCCAGGACTTCCACTGTCGTTCCATACCGCTTAGCAATAGCACCCAGCGTGTCTCCCGACTGAATGGTATAGGTTCCGCCTACGGACACCCCAGAGTTGGTCTGAGTTGTACTACCTGAAGTTCCTCCGCTTGAAGTAGAACCTGCAGGCGCACTGGCAATAGTGAAGCCAAGCGATCCAAAAGACGGAACTGTTGTATTGGAGGGTGCAGAAACGGTTGGGCCGACGGCCGATGCAACTGGGGTAACGGAAGTGGAACCAAATGTGCTAGGAGTCGTTGTGCCAGAAATGCCTGGTATGCCTAGTGTAGGTGTACTTTGTGCACCAGGTGTTGTCATTGCATCACCCAGCTCGACATGGGGAGCTGTTGTCATTGCATCACCCAGCTCGACATGGTAAGTACTATCAGAAATGAGACTTGCCATTGTTATCCTTCTTTCTTACTGATGCTATACAAACATATTATACATGTTTTCGCATTCAGTGCTATCGTTTTTGAACTCAGTCATAAATGAAATTACATTTTGTTTTTCGCATTATTTGTCCTGAAGTAAGTCCAGCACCAACGCGGCGGTCCACGAAAAGTTGTGGGCTCCGAGCGGCTCGCCAGTTACTGGGTCGAAATACTCAGCAAAGCCGCTGCGCCTTACCATTTCGAGCGTGGTTTCGGTGAGCGCATCGGCGTGGTCTTTGTAGCCTGCTCGGCGCAGACCGTCTATAATCAGCCAGTTGGTGTTTACCCACGTCGGCCCCTGCCAGTAGAGGTCTGGGTTAAACTGTGGGCTATCAAGTGGTACAGATGGCACTGGGAACCCCGGGCCGAAAACATGCTCGTTTTCAAGCTGTTTTACCATGTATTCTGCTTGTTCTTTTGTAAGTACGCCAGCGTAGAGCGGCATGAGTGCTGCTATGCTCGGTTGTTTTAGCAGGCGATGGGTAATGAAGTCGCGCGACCAATACGTTTTACTGTAAGGGTCGTAGAGCTCGTGAAGCGCCCGTTCGCTTTTTTCCATACGCTGCTGTAGTTCATCGGGCAATTCATGGTGAAGAGTGCGGGCAATGTCACGAAGCCGTTCATTTGCGCGTATGAATATGCAGTTGAAGGTAAGGTCTTCTATACTGAACAGCCCGTGGTCGAGAATTTTGAGGCTGTCGTAGGCTTTCCGGCGCAGACGACGCTGTGCATCGAAGTAGCTGAGTGTCTCTAGGGTGGACAAGCGTTGTCCTGGCGGTATGTAATGTCGGTCGCGGCGGAAAAAGCCGATGATGCCATCCAGCCGTGTCCAGCGAATAAATCGAATCCAAGCTGGCATGAGGTGGTCGTGCAACTCTGTGGTCCATGGCGGCGTATTGTCGAGGCCGCATTCCCATGGGTGGAGGAGTAAAGCCAATCCCTCGCCGTGGGGGTCACGCTCGCGGTATAGCCATTCGTGGTAGGAAACAATGTGCGGTAGCATCAGACGGTACCACCTGCGCCGCTCTGCCAGTGTCAGCTTTTGACCGACTTGCCAGACAGCTTCTGCGAGCATGGGTGGCTGGGTGATGCCGCTGGTGGCGATACCGTCAGGTGAATAGGGGCTTATCCAGCTCCGCCAAAACTCTCTGTCACGACGATACTCTGGCTCATTACTAAAAATCATGTTCGGCAACATACCGTTGCTCCACTGACCTTTCACGAGATTGAGTAGTTCGGTTTGGGCACGGTCAACATCGATGTGCCTGAGGCCAATTGCTACGAAACAACTATCCCATAGCCACTGGTGCGGGTAGAGGTTTTCGGCTGGGATGGTGTAATTACCTCTGTCGTTTGCACCCAGGATTTGTTTTGCCTGTTCGTCAAGCGGCAGTGTAAAGTCAGACTTAACCTCCTGAAGTTGTGCCTCATCGAGCACTTCCTCGGCCTCTAGTCGATCACTATCAAGATTCTCGCTCATGGTTTCAGTATACCGCAAAGTTGCGTCCAAAATTTCATTCTAATCTGCTGGTGGGCGGCGAAGGGCCTTACAAAGCTCGAGGCGCTTGTGCGCTTTCCAGTAACTTATTCTTTCTGCAAGAATAGTTATTCACCATACTTTCAATAAGACACGAGAAGCAGTGTCGTCAATGGTTTAAAACCTGAATCACGAAACTAAAACACCGTAACCTGTCATCTTGAGCGAAGCAAAGCGAAGTCGAAAGATCTTCTTCCCCCCCTAAGGCTACAGCTAAAATAAGGAGATCCCTCGACTTCGCTCGGAATGACAGGGGCAGAGTTTCGTGATTCACGTTTTAAAATGCTCACAACACAACCTTATTTTACTCCGAGGGGGCAGGGTCTATTGCATGTAGAGCATTCTGTATCTCAAAGTCTCCCCTCAAAGTTGCAGGAATTTTTTCGCCCAGTACAGCGAGAAATTGCATACCTAACCTCAGTTCGACATAAGCCAGCCGCCTAGGCTGGCAGTAACAACGGCTCCGTCAGGAGCTGCTGTTCTGTATTGCTAAAGTGTAGGCTCGGCTTC
>JBASZU010000007.1:0-4132 GCA_049661165.1 Saccharimonadales bacterium (SeqCode) | reverse complement strand
CTAAACAACAAACCCAGAAGAAGGCTAGACTGGCATACGCCACAAGAAGTTTATGATTGGCTTGTACAACACCCTGGGCAACCGTTAGACTTGAGGGAGGTTGCGTTTGGTTCTAGAATTTAGGCGGATAATACGCTATACTTTGTATAGTAAAGAAGGAGCAACAACTATGTCAGATACACCCCAAGTTACCATATACAGCGCCGACTGGTGCGGCTTTTGTCAAGCAGCGAAGCAGTACCTGGACCGAGCAGGAGTAAAATTTAGCGAAAAAAACGTTGACGAAAAGCGTGAATACGCTGAAGAAGCCATGCAAAAATCCGGCCAAACCGGCATACCCGTTCTCGATATAAACGGCACAATCATAGTCGGCTTCGACCGCGCGCGCATAGATTCCGCCCTCGCTGCCTGAGCGAAAAGTAAGGTCTAATACACAAAACTGTTGCCGTTGTGACACTTTTGTGTTATTATATAGCTATATGATAAATTATGCAGAAATACGTGAACTTCAGACCGCTGAACTCGATCCCGCGGGTTTGCTATACAAACAGGCCGGCGAACTAGCAGGAATGGCGCTTACTGCCGCTGGCTATAACGAAGAACAAGCAGCCAAGTTATGCCAAGAACTGCTGACAGCACAGCCTAAAACAGGCACGAGGCACTTTATCGGTGCAGTTGCCGGCAACCGTCTCTTTGGACTAGCTATTGTCGACAGGGAAGGCGGTGGGGGTAGCGATGAAGACGTTAGTGCTACAGTCCAAACCCTGGCAGTGGAAGAAGGGTACAGGGGTGATTGGGTAGGTGTACACCTCATACACGCAGCTAGACAAGTGGGTCATCAAAGTGCTCGGCAACAAAACAATTTGCACACAACACTCCCAAAAGAGAACAGCAGTCTTAGAGTGCTATTCTCTGGCATGAACGTAATTGTCGAGACAGAACCGGAGCCATTGGCAGTCTAGGCACAAAGTCTATCTGTAGTCGCTCTTGTCTCTTGTCTCTTGTCTCTTGTACACTAGTTTTATGGCTTTTGAGGATTTTCAGACAAAAGAGTCTGTAGTGGTGGTATATACCGGCGACGGGAAGGGGAAGACATCGGCTTCGCTGGGGCTGATGTGCCGCGCCCTGGGCAACCGCTGGAAGGTGGCCTATGTGCAGTTCATAAAATACTGGGGGGTTGGCGAACACACGTTCATACGAGATATTCTACCCGTATATGGTGACGACCTTTTGTTCTACAAAGGCGGCAAAGGTTTTTACGACGCCGGAGATTTAAGCGCCAGTGATGTCACGCCCGAGCAGCACAAAAAGGCCGCAACAGACACCTATTTCACCGCATTTGAGGCTGCCACCTCTGGGAAGTTTCACCTCGTTATCTGCGACGAAATAAACAATGCCGTGCACGACGGCCTCCTCACCGAAAAGCAACTCAAAGACCTCATCCTAAAACGCTCGCCCAAAACCAGCCTCTGCCTCACCGGCAGAAACTTCCCCAAAAACCTGCTACAGTATGTAGATATAGCAACGGATATGACGAAGATAAAACATCACTTCGATGACAAATTCCTCGCCAATAAAGGGATTGACTACTAAATTCTATGGCACTTCTGACTCCCCTAAGACCCGAGGCTTCTCAGGTAAGGCATGTAGTTATAGCCTATCATCCAGGCAGGTATGCACAGGTCGTGGATTCGGTGTGCACCGAACTGGTAGAAGCAGGCCTTGGAGTAAGTCGCGTGCCAACCGAATCGGATACTGGGCAGACAGCTGAAGCCCTCGCGGCCACCATACGAACAGCACCCGTCAACTCACCAAAGGAAATTGGCATTGGGGTTGTGGCAGGAGATGGTACTCAGGCTAAGATAATCAAAGCGAGCCGTTTTGCCTGTGTTGCTACCCTTACAAACGGCGAGACACCCATTACGTCAATCGCTGGTGGCTTTGCTGGGGATCATCGTCGGTCATGTCACGGTGATCTTGGGCGTACTGCGAGTGAAATAATATTACAGGGAGTAGTGGTTCCTGCACACTGGATTATACGTACTAGAATAGCCCCCGATTCAAATCCGGTACTAGACGAGGCCTACATGTATACAGGTATTGGAAAAACTGCGGAGGGTGCACGACGCACAAACTGCGTCGATGAAAAAGAAGGTCGTTTGCACCGCTTAGCTCGTCTTGGATTTGGAACTCTATTTACCCCTATAGAATTTAGCGCTGACATAGGAAATGGTGCCGAGAAATTTTCAGACATAACTGTAGCAGTCATAAGTAGAATGTCCGTGGTTGGCTTCACAAATACAGAACCCTGGTCTGGTGATATGCGCGTCATAACTACTTCACCTGGACATGTCGCAAATATCCGAAGCGCCCTCGCACTTATGCTTCCTGCATTTCCCGCCGGAGTTTCCGCTCAAAAATTTAGCGTAAGAGTCCTAGAGGATACTCTGTGGCATCGAGACGGTGAGCCACCAGATGTACTTAGCGAAGGAACTGAACTGAGCTATGAAGCATCTGGGGATACCTATCCGACACTTACTACGAGATTTGCGCCTAAAGCCACACACTTCGTCCAAAGCGCCAGTTCATTTTTGAATAATGCAGGTTCAAAGCTTACCGCTAATAGGCACAGACAACTTCGGTAACAGACTTACGTGATTACTTGCCATGGTCTACAATGTAGCAATGACCAAGAAACGTTGGGGGTTGATGGTGTTTGCAGTGCTAGTCATAGTGTTTGCTTTCGTTGCCTACAAACAGGGGTGGCTGAAGCCGTTTAATAGCAAGGTACTCATGCGCACCCAGCCAGGTTCATATACCGTAAAACAATTTCTAGACGGCGATACGGTGCTAGTAGATATGAACGGCACCGAGGAGAAAATCCGGTTCATCGGTATAGACACACCGGAAACCCACAAGGAAAACACCCCGGTGCAATGCTATGGACCAGCCGCGGCGGCTTACACAAAAAACCGCATAGGTAGCCAGCGCATCCGACTCGTTTCCGACAGCCTGACTACAAACCGCGATCGCTACGACCGCCTACTACGCTACGTCGTCCTTGAGGATGGCACCAACCTAAACCTGGAGCTCGTCCAAAAAGGCTACGCATTCGCTTACGCGTTTCCATTTGCCAAAAGCCAAGAGTTTAACGCTGCCATGGAAAGTGCCCAAGCCGACAAGAGTGGCTTGTGGGGCAACTGCACCCCGTACCAACTCCCGTCTGGGCAGTGGCAGAGTAGTAATCAGTAGGTTCAGGCTAGCGGTTTCCGTCGAGTTGCGCTGGCAAGTTTCTCAAAAATCAACGGAGCAGGCGAGGCTATATAGAGCATAAGTGCGCCAACTACCCAACAAATTGGCCATGTGACGTACCCGTGGCGTCGGAGAGTGCGCGGCCACATTTGTAGATATGGCCAGAGTGCCTGACGGTCGGTATGCACACGCCGCATTTCTACCCGCACGCGGGATGATTTGTCGTACCGTATTCGGCCACCACTGCGGCGGATGTGAAAGGCGAGGTCCAGGTCTTCGTGTACGAAGTTATCGAGACAGACATCATTTTCCACTTTTTCCCAAAGGGTTCGCGGCAGTGCCATATTTGATCCCCACAGTGTCGGTGCACCAGTGAGTATGGTGTTGAACCGAAAGACAAGCCAGTTGTAGGCCCAGCTTATCAGCCCGCTGGGCCGCATGTTGTAAAAATGGGCTCCACCGGTGAGTGCTACCGTTCCCTCACTAGATTTATAAAAGGCCGAAATCCATTCCACCCAGCCTTCGGGTACAATGGCGTCGGCATCAACTCGCCCCAGGATGGTGCCAGAAGCATGACGAAACCCAGCATTGCGAGCAAACACACGGCCGCGTTCTGGCTCGCGCAGCACGGTTACAAAAGGGTACCGGGCGGCTACTTCGGCCGTTTTATCGGTGGAGGCATTATCTACCACAATCACTTCAAATGGTTTCACTGTTTGTGCGGCCAGAGCATCGAGACACGCAGGCAAACACTGCTCTTCATTGTAAGCGGGTATGATTACCGAAACCGTTACTGGCTTTGACACGGTATAATGGTAGCACGAGCCGCCACAGCGGGGCTGAGAATATGGAAATTGAATTATGAATGAAGTGAAAAAAG
>JBASZU010000006.1:0-3213 GCA_049661165.1 Saccharimonadales bacterium (SeqCode) | reverse complement strand
GTGCGAAATGAACGTATCCTCGGTTTCGCCGCTGCGGTGGGAAATAATGGTGTTCCAGCCAGCGGCGTGGGCGGCGTTGATAGTTTCTATGGTTTCAGTGAGCGTACCAATCTGGTTAACCTTAATGAGGATGGCATTGCCAGCCTTGAGCCCAATGCCTTTTTTCAACCGCTGTACGTTTGTCACAAGCAGGTCATCGCCGACGAGTTGCGTACGCGAGACTTTTGCGGTGAGTTCGACCCAGTTATCCCAGTCGTCTTCGGCGAGGCCATCTTCAATAGAAACGAGCGGGTACGACCCGGTGAGCTCGGTGTAGAGTGCTACCATGTCGGCACTAGAGAGAGTTTTGTTTTCGCGAGCAAGATGATAGGTGTTTTCTTTGTAGAGTTCGCTGGCGGCAACGTCGAGTGCAAATAATACATCTTCCCCTGGTGAGTAGCCAGCTTTTTCGGTGGCCAGACGGAGGAGCTCAAGAACCTCAGCATTTTGCTTTACAGCGACAGCAAAACCGCCTTCATCGCCGACTTGTGTCGAGAGCCCTTGTGCGGCAAGGTGTTTTTGCAGCGCATGAAACACCTCGCTGCCCATGCGAATGGCGTCTGCGAAGGTGCTCGCGCCGTGCGGGATAATCATGCCCTCCTGAAAGTCGGCGCCGCCGAGGGCGTGTTTGCCACCGTTGACAATGTTCATCATGGGCATGGGCAAAGACATGGCAGTGTTCCCGGCAATGTCGTTTAGGTGGCAGAAGAGGGGGAGGTCACGCTCGAGGGCGGCAGCGCGCGCAGTAGCCAGGGAAATTGCCAAAATGGCGTTGGCGCCGAGGCGCGATTTGTTTTCAGTGCCATCTAGCTCTATCATGAGCCGGTCGAGAGCGAACTGGTCGTCGGCTAGTTTGCCTAGCAAGGCTTGCTGGAGTTCACCGTTTACCGCATCAACCGCTTTCATGACTGATTGACCGCCGTAGCGTGTGCTATCACCGTCGCGGAGTTCACAGGCTTCGTGGCTGCCAGTGCTCGCGCCACTGGGTACTGCCGCGCGGCCCATGACGCCACTGTCGAGGGTAACATCGGCTTCCACAGTCGGGTTGCCGCGGCTGTCTAAAATTTGTCGTGCGTGTATGGAAGATATATTCATACATTAATATTCTCACAATGCTTATGTTTGTGCCACTGGGGGAGGAAATGACCAATATCCAAGCACAAAGACTTAGGGAAATTCCAAGTACCAAATAACAAATCCCAAACAATATCGAAATTACAAATCCTAAATTCCGAATAAGCAGCATCTACCAGTAAACCGGTGTGTGCTTTTTTCGTTTGGGATTTAGGGCTTTAAATATTGGAATTTGTTTGTCATTTGGAACTTGTAATTTGGAATTTCTCCCCCCAGGTTCTATATTTTCCATTCCGCTTATGCCATACTAAAACGCATCATGGCATTAATCTATTTTTACGACGCGTCCGAGCTGGATAAGCGGCAGCTCGAAGCCGGTCTCAAACAAACTGACCACCGCTGGAAATACGTTGAGGAGGGCATTGCGCCGGATAATCTTGACCCCGAAACAGAGGTTATCTCTGTGTTTGTGAGCTCGGTTGTGACGAGCGAGATTATTGAAAAACTGCCAAAACTCAAACTCATTGCTTGTCGCTCGACCGGCTTTAACAACATTGACCTGGCTTCGGCCGAAGCACACGGCGTCACGGTCGTAAACGTACCGACGTACGGCGAATCTACGGTGGCAGAGTACACATTTACCCTCATGCTGGCGCTGACGCGCAAGCTCGCGCCCAGCCTTGGTTTTTTGAGCAAGCAGGTAGAAGTCGAGACGCTCATGGGCACCGACCTGCATGAAAAGACACTCGGCGTGGTCGGGACGGGGCACATAGGCCAGCACGTTATCAAAATTGCCAAAGGCTTTGAGATGCGCGTGGTGGCATTTGACCCCTACGCCAAAGACGAGCTGGCCAAAGAGTACGGGTTTGAGTACCTGCCGCTCGAGGAGCTACTGAAAGTGAGCGACATCATAACGCTGCACGCGCCGTTTACCCCCGAAAACAAGCACCTCATAAATGCCGAGCGGCTTGAGCTCATGAAGCCGACATCACTGCTGGTCAACACCGCCCGTGGCGAGCTGGTTGACACGACCGCTCTAGCCGATGCCCTTATGCACGACCGTCTCGCCGGGGCTGCACTCGATGTCCTGGAGGGCGAGCAGCTTTTCAAAATGGAGGAAGAAGTCGGTCTGCTACGCAGTAACCAGTTGCCGCAAAGCACCGGCGAGCAAAGTGTCGCACTCTTGGCGCTCAACAAACTGCCCAACGTTATCATTACCCCCCACAACGCTTTTAATACTGAAGAAGCCATCGGCCGCATAAATGCGACAACCTGCCAGAATATCATCCGTTTTTGGTATGACGACGTGCCGAACAAGGTGAAGCCGCTCAAACCAACTCCAGGCCGACTGCTGTTGACACGCCACGCCGAAAGCGAATGGAATGCGACCGGTAAATGGACTGGTCTGACCGATGTTCACCTGAGTGAAAAGGGCTTTCACGAGGCAAGCTTGCTTGGTATAGCGCTAAAAGACCTCGACATCCGGCTCGACAAAGCGTATTGCTCGGAGCAGGTCCGTACCCTTGAGACACTTGAGGGCATGCTCAACGCCTCCCAGCAGTTCAATGTAGCCTATGAGCGCCGCCGCGAAATCAACGAACGAGACTACGGTGAGTACACCGGCAAGAATAAATGGGACATGAAAGAACTGGTGGGCGAAGACGAGTTTAACGGCATTCGCCGCGGCTGGAACCACCCCGTGCCGGGCGGCGAAACGCTGAAGACGGTCTATGAACGTGCCGTGCCGTTTTACCAGAACGAAGTCGTGCCGCAGCTTATGGCTGGCAAGAACGTGCTGCTGGTCGCCCACGGTAACACCCTGCGCTCACTCATGAAATACATAGAAAACCTTTCTGACGCAGGTGTTGAAGAACTCGAAATGCCGTTCGGCAACATCATTGCGTACGATGTTGACCCAGAAGGCCACATGCTCGCCAAAGACGATACCCACATAGACTCCCAACCCCCGAACGCGTAGACTCTTGAAAAGATCACAAGATTTAACGATTGAAAAGGGTGAACTTTATCGAGTTTGGGTTCTATTTCCAAAGCGATTGGTTACGAGTCGAATGAATTCTTCCGTAGGGAGGGATGCAGCCC
>JBASZU010000005.1:0-4545 GCA_049661165.1 Saccharimonadales bacterium (SeqCode) | reverse complement strand
TTCACGCCATGAAAAATATGGTCGCATTTTCCTATCTATTTCTGTTCAAATAAGCCGGAGCATAGCGTACAATGGTGGCAATGAAGCGAGTTTTCCACCAACCGGATTCCCGTACTATGCCGCCGCGGCGGTTTCTTGCACGCTAGTAACCCGTATTCATAACTCATAATTAGGACAATCCAATGAAAGTATCACAGCTATTTACCAAAACACTAAAGGAAGCGCCTGCTGACGAAGTTGCCAAAAACGCACAGCTATTAATCCGCGCTGGCTATGTCCACAAGGAGATTGCCGGTGTCTATGCTTACTTGCCGCTTGGTCTTCGTGTCGTTGAGAACATAAAGAAAATAGTGCGCGAGGAAATGGATGCTGCTGGTGGTCAGGAGTTGTTGATGACGACGTTGCAGCCAAGCGACATATGGCAAAAAACAAATCGCTGGGACGACGCAGTGGTAGATAACTGGTTCAAAACCAAGTTGCTAAATGGTACAGAACTAGGAGTTGGCCTAACCCACGAAGAGCCAATTGTCGACGCGGCAATGCCGTACATTACATCGTATAAGGATTTGCCGAAGTCGGTTTACCAGATTGGTGCAAAGTTCCGCAACGAAAAACGCGCCAAGTCGGGCGTGCTGCGCGGCCGCGAATTTATTATGAAAGACATGTACACGTTTGCGCGCGACCAGCGGCAGCACGAAGAAGTCTACGAACAGATTGCAGCGGCTTACCATAAGGTGTATGAACGCTTAGGCATCGGTGATAGCACATTCCGGGTCAAAGCCGATGGCGGCATATTTACCAAGCGTTTCAGTGACGAGTTTCAAACGCTGAGCCCTATAGGCGAGGACACTATTTTTCATGTACCAGACACGAGCGAGTATTATAACCGCGAGGTAGCTCCTTCGAAGGCGCCCGACGGCGAGGCATCTACTGACGAGCAGCTGGCCATGGAAGCATGCCACACGCCTGGCGTTGTGGGCGTTGAGCAGCTTGCGGATGTACTTGGTGTGCCTGTAGCGCGTACTGTTAAAACCATGTTGTATATGGTTGATGGTGCGGTGGTGGCCGTAGCAGTTAGGGGCGATTACTCGGTAAGCGAAGTGAAGTTGCGTATGGCACTCCAGGCAACAGCAGTTGCTTTGGCAGACGCCGACACCGTTCGGGAAGTTACAGGGGCAGAGGTAGGATTTGCTGGTTTGCTCGGCTTGCCAGAAGCAGTCAGGTGGGTCGTAGATGATTCGGTAGCGTCACTGCAAAACTTTGAACTTGGTGCCAATAAAACTGACTACCATAACAAAAACGTCAACTGGGACAGAGACTTGCCGCGGCCAGAACAGTTTTATGACGTGAAAGAAGCAAAAGAGGGCGATATCAACCCAGCGTCCGGCAAAGTCTACGAGGTCATGAAAGCCGTTGAGGTTGGCAATATCTTTCCGCTTGAAACAAAGTACACCGATGCATTTGACATGTTCTATACCGATGAGCAGGGTGACAGGCAGCCCATAATTATGGGGTGCTACGGTATAGGGGTAAGTCGCCTGCTGGGTGTGCTTGCAGAACATTTTAGTGATGAGCGTGGTTTAGTGTGGCCGGATGCTGTTGCGCCGTACCGGTTGTATATTGCGCAGTTGGGAAATGACGAAGCAGTTGCGTCTGCAGCGGAGAAATTGTGCGAAATCGCACAGTCTTGGGGGGTGAGTGTGCTGTATGATGACACCGACAAACGCCCAGGTGAAAAGTTCGCCGATGCCGACTTGCTCGGTATTCCACACCGTATTGTTATTAGTCCTAAAACAATCGAAGCAGGTACCTATGAATATAAAGCGCGTACGTCAGAAGCAACCGAGATGGTGTCAATCGACAGACTCAAAAACATATTGACCCAAGTATAGAAACCCAGTAGTATACCAAGGCTAAACGACCGAAACAGGTTCAGCCACATGAGCACAAAAGGAGGATACAAGTATGAAGAAGTTATTTCATTTGACCCAAGAAGGTATAAAGGAACTTGAGGCCGAGAAAGCAGAGTTGCTTGTAAGGCGTGCCGAAACGGCCGAGGCTATTAAGGTTGCTCGGGAACTCGGTGATTTAGCCGAAAACGCTGAATACCAATCAGCTCGCGCGGATCAGGAACGCAATGACGGTCGGCTGGAAGAAATAGACCACATTCTTGCTAACGTAGAGGTCATAAAAGCTCGTAAGAGCAAGCAGGTAGGGCTTGGCTCTACTGTCACGCTCAAGCACCCCAAAGGCAATGAAGTTACTGTACAAATAGTCGGTACCATAGAGGCCGACCCGGCAGTAGACAAAATCTCAGACGAATCACCAATTGGCAAAGCCCTCTTGGGCAAGAAAGAAGGCGACTCAGTAGACATCGTCAAGCCTGCCGAAACCGTTACCTACAAAGTCCTCTCTATCCGCTAATTGCTTTACATTTTGGCTTCTGGGGGCGACAATACTGCTATAAGCAGGAGGGGAATGGGATGAAAATGACAGATGAAAATAACCCTAACGAGGTGAAAACATCGAATACCAAGGCAGTAACACTGCGGGTGAACCCGTGGTGGTTGAGTGCGGTACTTGCTGTCGGGTTAGTTGCCGTCGTAGCACTGTGGCGGCCATGGGATAGCCAGCCGAGCGCTAGTGACCGCACCGTGAGCGTGAGTGGCAGCGCAACGCTGAAAGCAGAACCAGATGAATACGTTTTTTACCCGAGCTACGAGTTCAAAAATGCCGATAAAACTGCGGGGTTAAAAGAACTTACCGCCAAAAGCGATGAAGTAGTGGCGGGCTTGAAAAAAGCTGGCGTGGCAGACAAGGACATAAAAACGAACGCGAGCGGCTACCGGGATTATTATTTTTATGATGAAGAGAGTAAAACCCATACCTATACGCTGCAAGTTACTGCCGTTACTCACACACGCGACGCAGCCCAAAAGGCGCAAGATTATTTACTAACAACAAATCCTAGTGGCGCAGTAACGCCGCAGGCGACATTTAGTACGGCTAAGCAGAAAGAGCTCGAAGCAAAAGGTCGCGACCAGGCTACCAAAGAAGCTCGAGCTAAAGCTGACCAGCAAGCAAAAAACCTTGGGTTTAAGCTGGGTAAGGTAAAAAGTGTCGAAGACAGCGACAGAGGCAACGGCGGCCCCATACCCCTTATGGCTATGGATGCGGTTAAGTCATCTACGGAAGCCTCTGCACAGTCGCTCGGCGTCCAACCCGGTGAAAACGAGCTGACCTACAGCGTCCAAGTGACGTACTACATCCGCTAAACATATACTAGAAATTTTAATGTACTAACCCCAGTGAAAATGGGTGTAGTGACATGTTATTGACTTTTTATTTATATTATGATAGTATGATTTACATAAGTTAATAAATTAAAATAAAAAATAAATATAAGCGATAAATAACATCATGTCCCAACTACAACTTCAACCAGCCAGGATGCCAGATTCATCAAGTACTGGCGAGAAAGTTGGTATGGGTGTTGATCCCAGGGCTTCTGCGCTGGCGTGCCTCTTATTGTCAGGGCTTGCAACCTTTACCGCAAACACCCCTGGACATGAAGGTCACGCACCGGATTTTCCCGGAAAGCCGATTGGAGTAGAGGTGGGCTTGCATCACGTAGCTGAACCCGAAACATTTGGCCCGACAATTTCATCTAAAGTTGGGGGTCTAGTTTTATCTTTGCCGGGGGTTGGTTTTCAACCAAAGTGGTCTAATGAGCATGCTGGGGATAGCAGTGTTCCGGTGACGGTTGAATATGTTACGGGCACTGAGCAGCTTACAGCACCAACAACACTGCCGGCAATGTTATGGGCAGAAAAGTTCTCGAAAGATCCAAATGCTAAAAAAATGACGGATGGTGGTGCCGCAATCAATAGTTTGGCGGGGAGTGTTGAGTTGCTGGAAAAACAGGGCTGGAACATTCTTGACATAACAGCTCATGGCTATGCCTCTGACGAGGACGATACGGCATGGAACAATGGTGGCGATAATCCTGGTCTAGGCATACCAAATAAGAAGAACGTCGAACTGGCAGAAACGCGTGCAGCCACAGGTGCCACTATGCTCAAAGACGAACTTACGAGCATAGGCTCAAGTGCCGCAAGTAAGGTTCGTGTGACTGGTGGCACAGAGATTATTGATGATAAGTTGAATGCAGACATTTTTGGTATAGCAAAGGGTAATGGCCTAAGTGCCCAGGACCTTGTTGTCGGCTTTAATCGTAAAGATCCTGATGTTCTTAAACTGTTGTCCAAGGGCGACACGGATACATTAGAAGGGCTTGTGAACGATCGGTATGTTTTGGTTATGGTCAAGGCTGAGAAACCAATTGTTCAAAAACGTATTGTTTCAGAGGAAACCCCCACAGAAATGACCGAGGGCAGCGAAGACTCATTCAAGGTTGTGTTTATACCGATGCTTATCCCGATACTGCGTCGCAGGAAACCAGGCAATGAACCCGTTGTTCCATTTCCGACGGTCGTGTCAAAACCTCGACCAGTCGCACCAACTACCGGCCCCGAACAGACACGC
>JBASZU010000004.1:0-3512 GCA_049661165.1 Saccharimonadales bacterium (SeqCode) | reverse complement strand
CGGCGTTAAAAGGACTCAGCCGCACAAGGCGGTGTACGCCATGTTCGCTTTTGAGCTTTCCGTAGGCAAACACCCCTGTTATTTCGAGCGTTGCGCTCTTTATTCCACCTTCGTCTGCGGCCGCTTCATCGAGCATAGTAACTGAGTAAATTTGTTGTTCAGCCCAGCGAACGTACATGCGCAGCAACATACCCGCCCAATCCTGCGCATCGCTACCGCCCGCACCAGCATGGAGACTTATTATGACGTCGTGCTCGTCATATGGACCAGAAAATTTTAGCTCTTCTTTCAACTCGACAAACATGTCCTCGGCAACTTGCACTTGTGCGGCAACTTCTTTTACTAAAGAGGGGTCACCCAAGCCTAGCAGTTCTACCGCTTCGTTAACCGACTGACGAATTTGTACCCAGGGCTGTAGCCGTTTTTCTAGGCTGGACTGTTCTTTTACGGCAGTCTGCGCTGCGAGAGCGGTATTCCAGAAGTCAGGAGCCGCCACAATGGTATCAAGCTCGGTTTTACGAGCCTGGAGCTGTTCAAAACCTATCCGCTGGAGCGCATCGGCTATAGCAGATTGTAGCGCTCTTGCACGACTGAGTAATTCGTCCATTAGCCTCCCTGCTGCCAAAGACCGGCAATCTGTTCGTTCAGGGAATCAGCCAGTTCCGGCGTGGCACTGCCATATATACCGAGTCCGCCGACACCATCGGCAAACATTGCGCGAGTGGCATCTATGATATCTTGTTTTGTAACAGCCTGAAGACGTTCTGGTACCGCATAATAATCATCTATATATTCGTCGAAGAAGTAGCGACCTGTATAGCCACTTGCCGTACTCGATACAGTCTGGGCACTCCGTTGGTAACGTCCAATAGCGTACGCCTGAGCCGCTGCAATATCGGCTTCAGCCAGCTCTCCGCGAAAGAGATTCCCAAGTTGTTCCGTAATGATATCAAACAATGCCGGAGCATTTGCGACCGAAACCTGGCTGCCAAACCATAGATTGCTGCTTAGTTTTATTTGCTGAAAGCCACTATTCATACCGTAAACAAGGCCTCTTTCACGCGCTGTGCCTAAGATTTTAGAGTACAGCGTTTCAGTCAGAAGTGCATTGACAAGGCTGAGTGAATCGAGTTCTCGTTCTTCAAGACGACGGTTCATGAACGTATCTATATAAAAATATAGTGTATCAACCGTTTCATTCGGTATGCACACTGGTTGTTTTAGTGACTGGACAATCTCATCTGGCATGATGAATCTCTCTCCGCGAGGTAGCTGAATACTCTCAAAAATTTCTATCAGTTTCCGCTTGCGGGCTGGGGTAATGGTTCCTGCAATCACGAATCGCATGTTATCTGTCGTGTGCGTTCGGCGATAGTGTTCGCGGACATCTTCGAGCGTCACATTATCCATCAGGACAAGCCGCTCTTTGTCTGTTTCAGAAACGAGTCCATAGGCCTTCCGACTGGAAGCACCAAGCTGGCGATAGTGATTATTTGCCCGGGCTGCTAACTCCTCGCGCACATTACCAAACTCGGCGTCAAACTCCTCCTGCAAGAACAGAGGCTTGTCTATAGCAGTACGCAAAAGCCGGGTCACGCGCTCCCACTCAAAGTCAGCACACTCTAACTCGTATACGATGTCGTAGACATCGGTGGAGGCATTGCTATACGCACCGTTTTTCTCCACTTCCGCCTGGAAATCACGTGCTCTCGGGAACTCATCATTCGCCCCGAGCAATATATGCTCCATCAGATGCGGCGTTTCCCATTTTTCTCGCGCCACCAAATATTCCCCAGCCCGAAAGTTTATATACACATTCATTACCGTCGCGTCAGGGACATGCACCAAAAGACCTTTGGCGCCGTTTTCTAGGGTAATTTCTTCAACTGTGTGTTTCATATGTGAAAGCAGGTGACTGAGACTTGTTAACTCTGCCCTTTGCCCTCTGCCCTATTTCCGTTTCCTCGCTTTGGCCTTACGCTGGCGTTCACGTTTGTTGGCTTTGGCACGTTCTTTTGCGGATGATTTCACCTGGGATGCCTTTTTCTCCCCTGTGAAGTCCCCCTCATCGAACTGTTTTTCATCGTCCAGTATTTGCCCAGCATTACTTATAGAACCACGCGCAGCACGCGTCAGTTCGGTTTCAACCGGCTCTTCCAAATCAGCCGCATCAACTGGTTCGGCATGGAACACAGCCCGCACCACATCATGTCGTAGAGCGTGCTGCATATCTTCAAAGATGATTTGCCCTCGGCGGCGGTATTCGACTAATGGGTCGCGCTGCCCGACGCTCATCCAACCTATCCCTTCGCGGAGATGATCCATGTTCTCCAAGTGCTGCATCCAGAGGTTGTCGAGAATCTGGAGGTAAATATCACGTTCAACTTTTCGCATAATATCTTTACCGAAAGCAGATTCACGACCCTTATACAACTCTTTGGACTCTTCGAGCAATACAGGCTTTACTGTTGTTTGGGTCTTGGCAAAAACACGGTCTAGTGCTGCTTCATCAAGCGGCAAAAGCTCACGCACTGTTGACTCAAACTCTTCGGTTGCTCGAAGCGGCGAATCAGCAAGCAGGCTGATTTCTTCCTCTATGTAAGCCCTGACGCGTTTACTGATATCGTCTGCTCGCAAAATCTCTTTCCGCATGGCGTATGTGGCTTTGCGATGACGGTTCATGACATCGTCGTACTGAACGACGTTTTTGCGCTGATCAAAGTGAAATCCTTCGACTTTTTTCTGCGCAGCTTCGAGGCTTCGTGAAATCATACGATTCTCAATGGGTACATCTTCATCCACCTTGAGCCTGTCGAGAACGCGGCCAATACGCTCGGCGCCAAATATACGCATGAGGTCGTCTTCGGTGCTCACATAAAACTGAGTAACGCCCGGATCACCTTGTCGACCGGCGCGACCACGCAGCTGGTTATCGATACGACGCGATTCGTGCCGTTCACTGCCCAACACAAACAGTCCACCGAGTTCTTTCACCCCATCACCCAACACAATATCGGTACCTCGTCCCGCAATGTTTGTCGCAAGCGTTACGGCACCTCTTTCGCCTGCTTTTGCGACAATTTTTGCTTCACGTTCGTTGTTTTTGGCGTTCAAAATTTGGTGCGGCACGCCAGCTTTCTTGAGGAGACCAGCCAAACGTTCATTTTTTTCGATAGAGGCAGTACCGATGAGCACCGGTTGACCCTTTTCATGAAGTTCCTTAACGGCTGCAACGATAGCCTTGAATTTGGCAGCTTCGTTCCGGTAAATCCGGTCACTGCGGTCGTCGCGAACAATTACCCGATTAGACGGTATCTCAACAACGTCAAGTTTGTATATCTGGTGAAATTCTTCGCTTTCAGTCATGGCTGTACCAGTCATACCCGACAGTTTGTCATACAGGCGAAAGAGATTCTGGAACGAGATTGTCGCAAGTGTCATCGACTCTTCCTGTACTTCGACACCCTCTTTCGCTTCTATAGCCTGGTGTAAGCCTTCGTTGTAGCGGCGTC
>JBASZU010000003.1:0-11117 GCA_049661165.1 Saccharimonadales bacterium (SeqCode) | reverse complement strand
CAAGTGAAGATACGGATTCATGCCCTCAACGAACTTACCCTACTGGGTATGCCGAAGACAATAGTAGTTACCTGAAAGCATCAAGCCGAAGTAGCTTGGTGGCGGGGAGGGATAGTTCAACAAGGCCAATAAATACGTATATTTTAGGACATGCTTGCGGCCTGAATCCATTCGTACTATCGAATGGGGAGGAGAAATGACTAAAACTAATTGAATCCTTGCTCGACATAAGTAATCCTGTTAGCGTTTGTAGGGGTGGGGAGCTAAGGCAGATGGATTTTTCCTGGTAACTTAGCGGGGCAGGCCAGCTAACCCATGTGAACTCGACCAGCCATGTTGGGCCTGATTTATAGGCGTAAAACTAACAACAATATACAAGAGTTACATGTGTCACTTGACGAGTATATTTTGGTTTGATACCATAAGCATGTACTTCATCAAATAAACAGTACAAAAATTAAAAAGGTCGTCTCTCATGGTTTTTGCGTTTTCCCGCGCGGTGCTTCGGAATAGTCGGTTTGTCTACTTAGCAGCAGTGTTGAGCTGGTTGCTCATAGGTGTCTGGATGCCGGTTGCACACGCCCTGTCGTCCGAAGAGCTGGTTGCCCGTAAGCCGTTTATTTCGACGAATATCGATGGCATGGCACTTACCAAAGACAAAAACGGCACGCCATTTGCTGTTACCATGCCAGAGGGTATTAATGCGCCGCTGCAGATTATCAATCTACGCACCATGCAACGTGCCTATAACAACGAACAGCGTGTTGATGGCGTGTTTGTGACGGCTCGCGCGTATGTAACCTTGCCGAACCGTCACGTGCTGGTCGGAACAAACACTGGCTACGTATACGATGTTGACCCAGATAAACTTACTGCCATCGAACAGGAACTACCTGGCTCGCCGCGAGTTTCATTTGTGGGCGCAGTAGCTGCAGACGAAGATACGGCTTATTTTGTCGTTCAAGTACAGTCGAGCACCCATTTGTACCGATACAGCGCAGGCAATGGTAGCTGGCAAGATAGGGGCTTATTGCCACAGCCAGATGGGGGATTGGCATACGAAGATGGCAAATTGTACAGTGCGAATGGACTTGGTGTCATGAGCATAGATACACAGTCTGGTGCGCAATCACCCCTCGTTGTCTCTAATCTTCCGACAGACACAACCACGCTCAGGGTTGAGGCAGCCTATGGCGGTTTTCTATATCTGTCAACACAATCTCAAACGGTGGTATACGACATAGCTCAGGCGAGCATTGTCGACCAACAGCCTTTGCTTGGAAATATTGCTGGCTCGCTCCTGCGTGAGACGGTTGTGACGATTCCAGCCGTGGTGCCTGCGAACACGTCGCCATCTACAGAAACAGAACAGTTAAGCTCTACATCTGGCACGACGAATACACCAGGTCTCGGTACCTCGGGACAACCGAAGAAACCAAACGACACAACCCCGACCCCAACACAGACACAAACTCAGACTCAGACTCAGACTCAGAACACGGAGCAGACAAACACTGACGGCCCTACCCAGACACCCAGCGGCCAAACTGGGCAAACCGAAACGCTCCCAGTTACTACCACGGTAGTGATGGTACGGCCACCAACAGTGTACTTTGGTGCTCTTGGTTCGTACGATCCGTCCACAAAGGCCCAAAAGCAGCCGGCGAACAGTAACGATATGCAGCCCGTGCGCGGAAACTGCTGGCTCGACAGCACAAGGTGTGTGGTTTATAACCGATCCGGTAGGTTGGCTGTGGCAAATACTACAAACCAGGGTCTAAAAATTGCTTCACCCTCACCCCTGCTTGGCGGCTTCCAGCCAGCTGTGGCGCTTGCTATTGCTCCCGATGATACGCTATACGCTGCGTCAGGTGCTCAGCGGGCAGCCGTACTTGAAGCAGATAGAGAAAAACCAGAAGATCGCAAAATGATTGCTCAGTCACAAGGAGCTGTTGCAAGTATGGTTGCGCTTGAAGGGGCAGTCCTGGCTGGTACGACAACAGGCATGATTGTACGCTATGACACGAGCGCGCAGACTGCCACGCCCAGTTTTGGTGCCTCGGTCAGTGTAGGTACAGGGGTGGTGAGTGCGCTAGCGGCGATACCAAAAGGTCAGGTAGTATTCGGGATGAGTCAGGCAGGAGTAACGCCCAGCGGCTCCGTTGGGGTGTATGCAGCTACGAAAAAGGCAGTTTCCTTACCTCCGCAGGTGGTAATAAATGACCAATCTATAGCGAGCCTTTTGTATCACGACGGAATGCTCTACATCGGTGGAAGTGTCGCTCCGAATACTAACGGAGGTGCTGCACTCGTAGCGTATGACCTGGACAAGCGAACAGTAAAAGCCAAAACTGTTCCTATTGCGAGCGCAAAAGCCATCACAAGCCTGGTGGTTGGGCCTGACGGCAAACTCTATGGTTTGGCCGGAGCAACACTGATTGAATTCAATCCGCAAACACTCGGCGTGACCCGCACTCGACTCTTTAGTAATGGGGGTGGGAGTGTTGCGAGTATGGCGAAACGTGGTGGCCAGCTGGTCGTCTCCGTCGGCGGAAAGATTGTATCTGTAGACCCGAGCACATTTGCCGAGACCTATCTGGCTGAGGGTTCGCAGGTGGCGGTAAACTCGCTGGGCGATGTCTACTATAGCCGCAGCGGAGGAATATACCGCATACTCGCGCCCCGCAAGGCAGCCGCCCCGGTTGGGAGCTCTCGGCCCAGTGCAGATATTGGGTCGGGCAGCATACCGATAGATATGAAACTCGGTGCTGGTACGGTACTGGCTGGCCTACTGCTCGCAGCCATTCCCCTATTTCGGCTATTCCATCGTCGTAGTACCTACTATGTCCGTCGCTAGGCCACCTCTGGTATACTACTACTATGAACGCACAAGAGATCCGCAAAGCCTACCTACAATTTTTCGCTGACCGTGGTCACGTGGTCATTCCGCGGGCACGTTTGGTGCCAGATAATGACCCAACCACACTCTTTACCGGCAGCGGCATGCAGCCGCTACTGCCGTACTTGCTTGGCGAGGCTCACCCGAAAGGCAACCGGTTGGTCGACAGCCAAACTTGCCTACGAGCCCAAGACATCGAAGAAGTTGGCGATAACCGCCACACAACGTTTTTTGAGATGCTTGGCAACTGGAGTCTTGGTGATTACTTCAAGGTCGAGCAGCTGCCATGGTTCTGGGAGTTTTTGACGGACGTGGTCGGACTCGACCCGCAAAAGTTATATGTCACCGCGTTCATTGGCGATGATGCAAATGGTATACCAAAAGACACCGAATCGGCCGAAATCTGGCAAAAACTATTCAAGACAAAAGGCATTGAAGCCAAAGCTGTCGACATAGGCTCGGAAGCAGATGGCTACACCAAAGGCATGCAGGGCGGTCGTATATTCTTTTACGATGCGAGCAAAAACTGGTGGTGCCGTGCTGGTAAAATTGCCGATATGCCTGCCGGTGAGCCGGGTGGCCCGGACAGCGAAGTGTTTTATGAGTTCGACTTCATTCCGCACGACCCGAAATGGGGTGAACACTGCCACCCGAACTGCGACTGTGGCCGGTTCTTAGAAATTGGAAATTCTGTCTTTATGGAGTACGTCCGTACCGAGTCAGGTTTCGAGAAACTCCCAGCTCAAAACGTTGACTTTGGTGGTGGCCTAGAACGGATTGCAGCCGCGCAAATGAACACTTCGGACATGTTTAAGAGCAGCATCATCTGGCCGATTATAGAAAAACTAGAGGCCATCAGCGGCAAAACGTACGATAGCCACACCGAAAGTATGCGTGTGATTGCCGACCACCTCCGTGCCGCTACCTTCTTGGCGGTCGACGGTGTGACACCGAGCAATAAAGAGCAGGGCTACGTCATGCGCCGCTTACTCCGCCGTGCTATTCGCTTTGCCTTTGAGCTTGGTATAGAGCAAAACTTCCTCGAGGCGGTCGTGTCGGTGATTGCCGATATCTATGAAGCAGATTTTCCTGAAGTTCGCGAAAACCGTGAAAACGTCATCGCTGTACTCGTTAAAGAGGAAAAAACCTTCCGCCAAACCCTCCGAAAAGGCCTCAAAGAACTTGAACGGCTTTTTGCTTCCTGTCATTCTGAACTTGATTCAGAATCCACGTCGAGTAAAGAGCTGGCATCTAATGGGTCGCATGGATCCCGGATCAAGTCCGGGATGACAGAGAAAGAACGGACGCACGGTGAAATCCTCTTCACGCTCTACGACACATACGGCTTCCCTATTGAACTCAGCGTAGAAGAAGTTTTCAAACGCGATATCGAGCTCGACCTAAACTGGCGAGAACAGTTTGAAGCCAAGATGGCAGAGCAGCGGGCACGTAGTCAGACTGCAGCAAAGGGCGTGTTCAAGGGCGGGCTGGGCGGACACACTATGCAGCACAAACGCTATCATACCGGTACGCATTTGCTACAAAGTGCCCTACGTGAAATTTTTGGCTCAGAACTTCGCCAGCATGGCAGCAACATCACCGAAGAACGGTTGCGGTTTGACTTTAACCTCGACCGCAAAATGACCCCCGAAGAGATTAAGCGGGCAGAAGACCTTGTAAACCAGTGGATTGCCGAAGACCACCCCGTGAAATTTACTGAGTACCCAACCCAAGAGGCACTCGATATGGGAGCAATCGGCCCCTTCGGCGAGCGCTACGGCGATACGGTGAAGGTGTACCAAATGGGTACAGATGACCACATAGTTTCACTCGAAATCTGCGGTGGCCCGCACGTCGACCACACCGGCCAGCTTGCCCAAGATGACGACGGCAAACCAAACGGCAAACACTATCGTATACTCAAAGAAGAAGCTTCCTCCGCGGGCATAAGAAGAATCAAAGCCGCCATGGTCTGACCTGGCCAATTTTGTGCTACAATAAATCGCATATGCTTGATAAGGTCAAGGTTCTTAAAGATAGTGCTGCTGCTATGGCTACGAAAGCCAAAAGTAGGGTACAGCGCAGGAAAGAAATGAGTCCCGTCGAGAAACACCTAGTAGCACTCGATATCGGGACAGAGTATGTAAAGGCACTTATCGGACGGGTAACAGATGAGGGTATTGATATCATCGGTGCCGGTCGGGCCAGGCAAAAACTCAGCGACATGCAGGCTGGGGCAATTGCCGACATTGGCGGTGTGGTCGAAAACTGCGATGCTGCCCTGAATGAGGCAGAACAGCAGGCGGGTGTCAGTGTACGTAGTGCCGTTATAGGTATAGCAGGCGAGTTGGTGAAAGGTACGACGACCACTGTGCGGGTTGTACGAAAAACACCAGAAAAAGCGATGGATATTGCAGAAGTCGAACGTATCATCCGGCTTGTACAGCAGCGTGCCGAGGCAAAAGCCAAGCAGCAGTTGACGTGGGAGCTTGGTGGCAAACAGGTCAGTGTGAAGCTTGTGAATAGCGCGCTGGTTGGCATGGAAATAGACGGTTACCCCGTAACGAACCCGGTTGGCTTTCAGGGTAAGGATGTTCTCGTGCAGCTCTACACCGCTTTCGCGCCGCTCATACATATTGGGGCGCTAGAGCGAACTGCCGAACAACTTGACCTTGACTTGGTAGCCGTGGCAGCTGAACCATTTGCAGTGGCGAGATCGGTTATCGGTGATGACACTTCTGCCAGTATGAGTGCTATCCTTATGGACGTTGGTGGCGGTACTACGGATATTGCCGTTGTCAATGACGGTGGAGTTCAAGGGACGAAAATGTTCGGTATAGGTGGCCGCGCCTACACGCGTTCGGTCGAGCGTCATCTAGGGGTTGAGTTTGATGACGCTGAGCACCTAAAATTAGGGCTCGCACTCGGCAGTGTGCCAGAAGCAAAAGCTGCTGCGGTCGAGAAATCACTGAGCAAGGTACTCGATGTATGGGTCAGTGGTGTTGAGCTCGCACTGAGTGAATTTACCAAACTTGACCATTTGCCGCACCGACTGTATTTGTGCGGCGGAGGATCCAGCCTACAGATGCTGGTTGACAGGCTACATGACAGCAACTGGTACACTCGATTGCCGTTTACACGGAAGCCTATCATCGAACATATTCACCCTGACCAAGTAGTCGGCATTAACGATCAAACAGGCAAAGTCACCGACCACACATACGTCACGGCAATGGGACTGCTGCGGGTGGGGCTCGACACGGTACAATATACGGGCGCCACTGGTGACACTGTGAAGGAAAAGCTCGATAGGATTCTCCATGTCTAACCCAAAGAAAATTACAATAAAGACTGCCAAGCTGACATCCTCCAAGAGTGCCAAACTAAAATCAGCTAAGGGTGCCAAGCTCAAAGTCAATACAATCGAACCGGCTGCGTTTAAGGCCTCACCTGCAGCACCACCTAAACTTGATTCGCCGAAGCTGACAACCATTGGAGGTACAAGCTCAAAAGAAACTATTTATGTAGACGTCGATGATGAAATCACTGCCATTATCGACAAAGTAGGCGGTGCTAAAGGTTCAATCATCGCTCTTGTACTCCCGAAGCGTGCCAGTGTGTTGCAGAGTGTTGTCAATATGAAGTTACTGAAACGTACGGCTGAAGAATCTAGCAAAAACTTGGTTCTTGTCACGAATGAGGCAAGTTTACTGCCGCTTGCCGGTATGATCGGTCTACATGTCGCCGAAACACCGTCCAGCAAACCAGTTATTCCTCCTGCTCCCGATAGCCCTAACGATGAACCAGAGAGTGTCGATGAACCACTTGACATAAATGACAGCAGTATCTCCCCGAGTGATGATTTTGACCCAGAGGCTGTTGCCGACAAGCCCATAGGCGAACTAGCCGGCCTGACCCCTGCCGTGTCGGAGGCGACAGAGGAGGTAATTGTCGATGATGGTTCTGGGGACTTAGATACCGTAAACCATACCACCAGGCCCGATGTTGTACCGGTACGGAAGAATAAAAAACTCACAGTACCAAGCTTTGAGAAGTTTCGTCTGCGTATGGTGCTAGGTGTTTTGTTACTGTGCGGACTCGTTGCGGGTTGGATGTTTGCAACAAAGGTTTTGCCAAAAGCGACAGTAGCCATCCAAACTAACTCCCAAGTTGTGAAAAGCAGCCTCAATCTGACACTCGATACGGCGGCAAAAGCTGTCGACGCCGAAAACGGCATAATCCCAGCCGTTGCCCAAACTGCTCAAAAAAATTACACCCAACAAGTCCCCGCTACCGGCCAGCAAAACAATGGCGACAAAGCATCGGGTAGTGTTGTTTTTGAAGCCAGCGACTGTACTCTTCCGGCGAAAAAGCCTTCAGATATTCCTGCCGGTTCTTCTGTGCGCTCTAACGGCCATACATACATTACCCAGGAAGGAGCAAGCTTTTCCCTGAGCGGCGTTGACACGTGTGTGAATTATAAAACGGCAAAAATAGACATAATCGCATTAAAGGCAGGCGCTGATTACAACCTAGCTGCTGGCTCTGAGTTTAGCGGAGCGGGTGTCGGCACAGGTTCTGCAAGCGGTGGATCTGATGATATTGTGAAGGTCGTAGCGCAGGCAGATATAGACGGCGCTAAATCAAAAATTGCCGCCCAAGATGCGACAGCACTGAAGCAAGAGCTCCAGGCAGCACTCCAGGCCAAAGGTCTACTGCCCGTTACCTCGACATTTCTAGCAGGCGAACAAAAGGTCACCAGTAGTGCTAATCCCGGGGATACAGCCGAAACAGTAGCAGTGTCTGCCGTTGTACCGTATTCTATGCTTGGCATAAAACAGCTTGACCTTCAATCACTCGTGACAGAAAGTGTCAACGAGCAAATCGATAGCAAAAAACAGAAAATACTCGACGATGGTATCGCCAAAGCAGTTTTTTCACAACAAACACCTGCGACAGCCTCGAGCGCGGTTGTGACAGTCAAAGTTCAGTCGGTCGCCGGCCCTGAAATTCAAATAGCAACACTCAAGCAGCAAATTGCCGGCAAGAAAGCGCACGAAATAAAACAAATCATCGGCGGGTTGCCTGGCGTCACAAACGTTGAGGTAAGCTACGGGCCATTTTGGGTGAGTAGCGCACCCAAGGATGTTAGCAAAATAACGGTTGAGGTTTCTAAACCAGCCCTAGGGCAATAACTCGTATGGCAGCACAGTACGTACTCGGTCTGGATTATGGAGACGAACGGGTTGGTGTTGCTATAGCACAACAAATTGCGCGCTTGCCCCGGCCACTTACGACACTACAGAATAACGAGAGTCTTATTGACGAAATACAGTTGGTAGCTGACCGTGAAGATATCGGATGTGTGGTGGTCGGCGTACCGCGCAATATGGATGGGACTGAAAGTACGCAGAGTAGAACATGTCGAGAATTCGCTAGTGTGATTGCCCAAAAGCTAACGATGCCGGTAGAAACCATTGACGAAACACTTTCGAGTATTGAAGCCGAAAAAATCCTCAAGCAATTAGGAAAACCATATAAAAAGTCAGACATCGATGCTATGTCTGCAGTACTCATCCTCGAACGTTACTTTGACGAGCAGAAAGGTGATTTATGAAATACCGAGCCCATGGTCATCGGGCGGGGACAAAACGCCGCAATATCTTTCGTGGAATCATCATTGCAGCCGGGGTGGTGCTACTTTCAGCAGCTCTCATTGGCTTTGTATTCTGGCGAGAATATCAGGCGGGGTTGAAGGCAGTAGGCGGTACGAAAACTACCACCGTGACAATTGAGCAGGGCGATTCAGTACATGACATAGCGGGCAGATTGAAAGTAGCAAACCTCATTCGGGACGAGCGTATTTTTTCCTACTACGCTCGGTTTCACAAGGTAAGTCGATATTTGCAGGCTGGGTCTTACGAAATTAGCCAGGCTCAAGGCGTTCCAGAAATTATTACTCAGCTCACGCACGGTAAAGTAGCAACGTCTCTAGTGACTATCTTGCCCGGCCAGCGGCTTGATCAGATTCGACAATCTCTCATAAACCAAGGCTTTGCCGAGTCCGATGTTGATGCAGCACTCGAGCCGGCACAGTATGAAAACAGCCCGCTCTTTACGGGAAAACCAAAGGGTACTAATCTTGAGGGCTATTTGTATCCGGATTCATTTCAACGCACAGCGACTACTACTATTAAGACCATCATCGAGCAATCACTCCTGCAGCAGCAAAAAAACTTATCACCAACCATTGTAGCAGGCTTCAAAGACCAGGGACTTTCGACATACGAAGGCATCGTTATCGCATCGATTGTCGAGAAAGAAGTCATAAATCAATCTGACAGATCGCAGGCTGCACAGGTATTTTTGACTCGTCTCAAAATTGGCATGCCGCTGGGAAGCGACGTGACGGCTCATTATGGCTCGGTCTTGGCCGGCAAGGGTAAAGATGTAGCATACGATAGCCCATACAATACGCGTATCCATACTGGTCTACCACCGACACCAATCAGTAATGTTAGTAAAAGCTCGCTTCAAGCCGTAGCTAATCCGTCAAACACAGATTGGCTCTTTTTCGTGAGTGGAGATAATGGCACGACATACTTCTCGCGAACGGTAGCAGAACATGAGGCTCTTGCGGCAAAATATTGTCATGTTCTTTGTCAGGAATAATCGGGGTGGTGTAGCAGCACTCCTTGCGTTTGGGTGGACGATTTGGTATGATTTCCCGGTAACCATTTTGCTGTTTCTCTTTGAGAATATGCAAATGGTTATGCTTTTGTACGCACGAAAACCCACATAGCACCAAACGCCGCTTGAAAGTCGGCACGAAGTAATATCAAGTAAAACGCGTACATCAGTCTTAGCTCTCTAGGTTGCCTCGGTGACTATGAGCGCCAGGAGAATTCGTATCAGTATTTCAAAATCTGGGTCAGTAACGGCTCAACGTTTACAGCGCGGTCGGCAGCTTGCTAGCAGTCGGTTGCAAAAATCCCTTCGCCGCAAAGCGGTTAAAAAGCGCCTTGTGCGCTTCGGTTTAGTTGGTGCCAACGTAGTCCTTCTCGTTGGGGTTATATTCTTTGTTGCAACCAGCTCAAATAGCGATAAACCCGCTGCCGTAGCTGCCCAACAGTCAGCTGAGGTTGCTGCGGTGAGCCCTGTTGACCGGCTGACATCATTCGATGTCGCTGCAAATATTGCCGAAGCAGCTAATCTACCCGAAAAAACTCCCATTACCAACCAAGCTCAGAGCGCCCGTGTAGCGGTGGTAGTCAGCGCAAGTGACACGAGTGTGGCAGTGAAACCACAGGTAGTCAATACCGGCCTCAAAAGCTGGCGAGATATCACTGAGTACACCGTTGCTGCCGGTGAAAGCGTATCAGCCGTTGCGCAAAAGTTCGGGGTGACATCGGAAAGTATCAGGTGGTCAAATGGCCTGAGTGGGGATGGGCTAAATGCTGGCGCCAAGCTTGTAATTCCTCCCGTAAACGGCATCGTATATACCGTAAAAAGTGGTGATACCCCACAAAGCGTAGCAACCGCATACCATACCAATGCTGATAAGGTTGCCCAAATGAACGATGCAGAACAAACAGGACTCGTCGTTGGCCGCCGTATTGTTATCCCCGATGGCAAAATTATTCCGGTGGTTACGCGAACATATACCAATGCAACATCGGTGTATGCCTCTAGCTTTTCACCACGCTACGGTGCAAATGGCTACGACTGGGGCTGGTGCACATACTATGCTGCCGCTCGCTCCGGTGCACCTGGCAACTGGGGTAATGCAAATACGTGGGCGTACTATGCACGGTTAAGTGGTTGGCGTGTCAGCTCGGTGCCCACAGCCGGCGCTATTTTCCAGACGCCTGCTGGTTGGGCGGGACATGTTGGCATCGTCGAGGAAGTGTACGATAACGGTACTATGAAGGTTAGTGACATGAACGGCTTCGCTGGCTTTGGCCGAGTCGGTTACGCGGTTGTTTCAGTCGGGGCCTACCCGAACTATATTAGTCGGAGTTAGGCTACCTCTGTTATAATACCCACGTGAAGTTTATAGACACGGCTGAAGTACGAGTTGTAGCGGGCGATGGTGGCAACGGCCGAACCAGTTTTCGTAAAGAAAAATTCGTTGACCGAGGTGGACCAGACGGTGGCGACGGCGGCAAGGGCGGCGATATTGTTTTTGTGGCCAGCCGAAACCAAAACACGCTCATGG
>JBASZU010000002.1:0-3708 GCA_049661165.1 Saccharimonadales bacterium (SeqCode) | reverse complement strand
TTGATCTTTGTATTTGTCTGCGCCTTTTGAAGCTTACCATCTATACGAATTTCGGCCGGCTGGGGTTGACTGGACAAAAATACGAGTCCGCAGCGATCTACCTCGCCTGTTTTGTCCAAACAGTAACCATCGGTTTGGTACAGCAACACGCGGCTAGTGAGGGCAATAGCAATTGCAATAAGACCATAGCTCAAAAATAGGACTATACGGTTTCGTCGCTCTTTGCGCGGGTCTAGAAAATCCATTGTATCCCTAAGTATACTGGACTTACGCAAAATACCGCTTCATCCAGTGCCATCTACCCGTGATTCAGAAGGCAGTTTGTTCGTTCGCCCCCAAGCAACCATCTCGCCAACTCTATACGACACGAGTTTCGCACTTTGTACTCATGTGCATTTCCTCCGTTGGTCACAGAACGAACTGTACCGAGGTACGGTGAGTGGTATGTCAGCCACGCAGGAAAGAAAGAAGTTTACTTTTTCTTTCCGAGCAGTGAGAAAAGAGGCGAAGCCAATGTACTGGAAGGGAAACATGTGCAGGAGCCGACGAAGCCAGCGGTGCGGCCAGCTTCGCTGGGCGGTAGGCTGGCTGGTGCGAAATTCGTGTCCGAAAGAGATGCTGCGTATGCTACTGCACATCAAGGCCGCCTTCACATGAACCATAAAACCACTTGCGTTTCTCGAAGCAAAAGCGGTATGATACCAGCATAAGATTGATTGCGCAAAGCAAACACGAGGCAAGAGAAAGATGGGAAACCAAGTGCTACAAGTCAACGGTAAGGCCTACGATGCTATAACGGGACGTCGTATAGACGGCGTCCTGGCACCAAAAAAACCTAAGACCACTCCTGTAAAGATATCTACCGCGACCAAACGAACAGCTCCCGCCAAACGCCAGCCAAATCACACGAATCATCGCCAGGCACAACATGCCCAGACACTCATGCGCCGTGCCGTCAAACAGCCCCAGGCTGGGCTGAAAAAACAGTTGCACGTCCAACACGAAGTCGCGCACCAGTCAAGCCATCCTATTGCCGTGAAGCACACCGCTTCGCACATCGACAAGGCTCGCCTAAACCGCGCCCAAACCGTGGAAAAGCATACACAAGTTCGCCGTTTTCACACCCCCACAGAAGTAGCCGTTATGTTTGCGGATGTACCTGTGCGTGCCGCACCTCAAGATAACCCGACCAATGAGCCACCCGTTATTCCTTCGCCAACACCTACAAATACGCCAGTGGACATATTTGAGCATGCAATAGCAAATGCCACCCACTATGTTGACATAGCCGCACACAAAACCCAATTCCGCAAGAAAGCCCGCCGCCACACCCTTGGTATGGCCGGAGGAGCTCTCGCACTGTTCATGCTCACCGGGGTAGCTGCATACTTGAACATGCCAACACTCCAGATGAAAATTGCAAGTGTCAGATCTGGCGTGACTGCTCCAGCTCCGGATTTCGATAAAGTAGGTTTCACATACGGCGGGGTTACGGCTCATGACACTAGGCTAGTGCTGGGGCTTACTAGCGAAACAGGAAACTACCACCTGACTCGACAAACAACAAACTGGTCAGGTGAGGCCATGATAAGCCACGTTTCATCGGTACGTGCCAACGGTACCCCGAACTACAGCACAGTCAACGTCGATGGACAGACGGTCTACCGCCTCAGTGACAATCAATTCACCTGGGTTAGAAACGGCATTTGGTACAGTATTAGCGGTAACGCCCCTCTCAATGACACCCAGCTCGCCGCACTCGTCAAAAACACCTAAGCTCTTGCTTAAAGCACGAGCGAGTATTATAGTAAGCTTCGTAGGTTTACTCAACTAACAGGAGGGTATCATGGCAATAGAACAAAAATATTTAGACCAAGCAGCAAAGGATCTATTCTTCTCGTATGATAATTCATTTGGGTATGCAGGCTTATCTCAGCCTACAACGACGTATGATAGCGTTGTGGCCAGAGCCGAAAAGGAAGGTGCCGCGAGCCATGATAAGGCCGTGTCGCTCATGCAAGAATATGCAGCATTGTTACAAAAGGAGGCAAATGATCCTAACACGCCGACAGGGCCAACATCTTATGAGCTTAAAGAAGTAGAAATATACGGAGAAAAGTACTTTGTGCTCAAGGATGATCCGAACCCTCACATGGCATTTCGCGTAGACATACCGGGTCAATTGGTTCGCGGAAATGCAATCCCTGGTTCAGGACCAGATGACGGTATCGCTGTTAACAATAACGCTGACCTGATAAATAACTATTTAAATAATAGTGCTGTAGAGGAACGAGATAAAAAGGTTGTTGCGCAGCTGATGGGGATTAGACGACCAACAGAAGCCGATATATTCAGGGCTGAAACTATCAGGACTTACGGGGGTCTTACGCCAGGAGCCTCTGATGAATTTAATCAAAATTTCTTCAACCCTGCCGCTGGGATTACGGAGGGAGTGCAAGAGAGACATGACGAAAAATTCGCATGGTGGAAAGATGCGACAAATATGGAAAATGCGCAGTCCGAAGAAGAACTGCCGTTATATGCTCAGTATGACCTAAAAATATTTGACCTGAATAACAAAATAGAATTATGGAAAGATCGTCCGGACGCATTTCCTATCGAGGAAATAAATGCAGACCTGCAAGAGATGAAAAGATTGCAGGCTCTCTACGCAGCTACCCCAAAACCAGATGCATTTAAGGATGAGGCGTTCGGTTACGCTGCGACAGCCGGCTCCTACTCAGGCAGTTCATCACCCGCACCAACAGAAACGAACCCTAATACGAATACTCCGGGGAATCCAAAAGATAACGCCGCTGTCGGAACTAGCCAAGGTGCGATCTCAGATACCTCTTCTACCGAGCAACCATTTGCGACAGATCCACGGCCTAACGCCGATAACGTTGCGTCAGCTGAGTCCGATGCAGTTGCTACGCAGTCAAATCTTTCGAGTCAATCTGTTAATGCGGCCAGCTTGGATGGAAGCGATTCAATAACAGACTCAGAGTCTGGTAGCAGGGGTTCCTTTATTACCGAAAGCGGAAGCTACACCGTAAAACCAGGCGATACGCTCAGTGGTATTGCCGACATGCATGGCACAGACTACCATACGCTAGCTAAGATGAATAACATAGCTAATCCTCGTTTAATCTTTCCGGGTCAAAAGATATATTTCCCCGGGGCGAGCGCGGATCACTCCCAGAGGGAGTTCGGCAGATCGCATAATGATCTTGCTTCCATGGGCGGGAGTTATACTGTAAAATCAGGTGACACGCTCAGTGGTATTGCCGACATGCATGGCACAGACTACCGCACGCTAGCTAAAATGAATAATATCAATAACCCGGATTTCATTAGGACTGGCCAGCAAATTAAACTTCCTGGAGGCGCCGGTATGGCCAGCTCCGGCGGAGGTACGAGCGAGGCGTCGCCTGATGCGAACATTAACCTTACAGGGTATTCGGACAGATCCTAGCGTTCTTGCATCGCCGAAAAAACCGATAGCCGTAACAGGGCTGTCGGTTTTTTCCGAGCATTCAAGGAGACATAGCAATCTGAACCACCCACACTTGCACGCAGCGTTAGCCGAGTGCCCGTTGTCTTGAGCTAAAAAAGACGACATACTTTTCTTTGTTAATCCTCTTAAAAACAAACAAGGAAAAGATATGTCATCAACAAACATTGTACTTGGTACTCGGTCTCTCATTC
>JBASZU010000001.1:0-5967 GCA_049661165.1 Saccharimonadales bacterium (SeqCode) | reverse complement strand
GCACATGGTAGGTGCCGCGAAATGCTGCGGTTTTCTCTAGGGCAACGATATCCAGAGGTTCGGCGACGACGGCTATGAGTGTTTTATCACGCTTTGGGTCGCTGTAGAGCGGCGAAACCTCTTCACTGGCGTCTATGAGGGCAAATGTTTTCGGACAGTATTTTACGCCTTCGTGCAGTGCGCTTAGGGCTGAGGCAATCTGGTGAGCCTTTGCCGGGTCACGCCGCACCAAATAGTAGGCGTAGCGTTCTGCGGTACGCGAGCCGACCCCCGGCAAGTTGCCAAATGCTTCTATGAGCTCCTCAAGTGCTTTAGGTAATAGGTTCATCGAGATAATTCCAAATCACAAGTTCCAAATAACAAACAAATTTCAATAGTAAAATTCCAAATAGCATTCATGATGATTTACCGATTGTTGACGATAGTATCATTAGTAACTCAGTTGATTCACCGACTAGTTGAGCCTGATTATGACGATACTCATCAGTCGTATCGATGAGTTTCAACCAAAGCCTAAATTCCTTTACTTCTTTTCTGCTAATGCGGCAGCGCATGGCAAAATCTTTTTTGCCGAGAGACTCATTCGCCTCAACGTAGTTAGCGGCCACAGACCCAGATGAGCGTGCAAGTTGTTTTGCATACTCAATATTTGTTATCGATTTCGGAAGCTGCTTAATAAGCTCTTTGCAATTTTCAGCATAACGAAATGTTCGATCTTCGAGGTTTTCCGGCTTGGAATTTGTCATCTGGAATGTTGTTTGGAAATTGTTATTTGGAATTTGGTACTTGCGGCTTAGAGTCCTAAGCCGCTGAGCATGCCCATGAAAGGCTGCATTTTTTCGGCGGCGACTTTCTGACTTTCAGATATGGCGTCTTTGACGGCGTCTTCAATCCACCGCTCAAGCTGTTCGATATCGTCGAGGTCAATCTGGTCGGGATCTATTTTGACCTTTTTAATTTTTTGTTCGCCAGTAATCTCAACGCGCACCGCGCCGTCGCCCTGTTCGACCGTGATAACCATTTTTTGTAGTTCTTTCTGAATTTTTTTAACTTGCAATAGCATTTTAGCCTGGTCAAATCTACTCATGTATTCATAAGAGATGTGAGCTACGAGCGGTACGCAGAGATTTCAGCAGTTCCCTTTCGTACCGGCTATGCCCGATCTCTTCCTCCCTTGTTACGTTGTAGGAATAGTATAGCAGATTACATCGGTTGCTTTACGATGTATACAGATTTTGTTTCAGGTGCGTTAGGCCAGGCCGTGTAGTAGGCTTTCAGATGGTAGAAAACCGAACACCCCGCAAGCAACAAGATGAGAGCAACACCAATAAAACGAGCAAAAGGATTGCGCGGAAAAACTTCGAGCCACTGATCGAGTAGGTAGTAGACACCACCAGCAATAGTTAGGTACACGAGTGGTATAAGCATAGCAATAGAAACGCTGCCACCTAAGACTATTAGTGCAGTCGCTGTTAGTAGCGTGCCAATGAGGAAATAGTTGCCTCGCAAAATCGGGCGTCGAACCAGCACGAGTAAGCCTGCCAGTAACAATATTGCTTCTCCGAGATTAAGGAGTGGCGCGCCGTACATCCAGTGATCGGTCGGCCAGTAGCCGCGGTACACTACAGATGACCCCAGATGAAGTGCATTATCCAGTAATTGCAGGGGGCTGAGGAGCGTGGCAGGTAGCCCAGATACTTCACGTAAAATTGAGACATCTCGAACGCCCACCCACAAGAGGGGCAGTACTGGTACTGTGCCAAGGATAAAAATCACCCAGGTATGGACATGACCGAGTTTACTGAACATGGAGGCTATACGCTTCCGCATGATAACAAGACCAATCAGCTCAAACCAAATCATACCGGGAATATACAAACAAGTTGCCAGTACCAGTGCTATGATGTACGCTACAGCGGTCTCCTGGCGTACTCGCCGGTACAGTAAGACACAAGCTATAAGAACGAGAGTGGCCATTTGTAATATCAGTCCCGATCCGTTGCGACCAATATGCAAAAACCCACTAGAACTAATGAAAAGTAGCGTACTAAGGAGGGCAACACGTTTTGAGTACCAATGTAGCGCAACCCAGTAAAAGAGCACAGCAACCATAACGGCAAAGAGTGCAGCGGCTATACGCGTAACGGCCAGGCTATGATGGTCGAGTTTCAATGCTCCCCAAACCAGGAGTTTATACGGTGCATTGACAGGATTTTCGTAAATATAACGGAGGCTAGCAGATTGCTGTTGGCTAGATAGCTCTGCAGAAGCATAGCCTCCGGTAAGCGTACTAATCCCCCGAAAGAGCAATACATATGCGACAATTGCCACAAAAAACCCTACAAACACGAGCCGCCAATACTTGCTCCAAAAATTTAGAATTTTTTCCATAAGAAATATGAATGTAGTATACACTACTGCGCTTTTTTGGTGCTACTCGGTGAAGGGTGTTGTGTGGCCGGTGTCGAGCGAGCGGATACGTTGCTTCTCGCGGTCAAAATAGAGCTCTACTCCCCCAGTGGGGCCATTACGATGCTTTTTAATAAGAACGTCCATGATGTTTTTGCGTTCACTATCTGGTTCGTAGTAGTCTTCACGGTACAAGAAGGCTACAACGTCGGCATCTTGCTCAATGGAACCAGACTCGCGCAAATCTGCCAGCTGCGGAATTTTGGGGCTGCGGCTTTCAACTGAGCGGCTTAACTGGCTAAGAGCAATCAGCGGGACATTGAGTTCCCGAGCAATTCCCTTTAATCCCCGAGAAATCTCTGATATTTCCTGGACGCGGTTGCCGTCACTGCCGTACTTACTGCCGCCGCTCATAAGCTGCAAGTAGTCAACGATGATGAGGCCAATTTGCTGCGTGTGAGCTTCGCGACGCGCTTTTGTTCGGAGGTCACTAACGGTTATGCCTGGCGTGTCATCTATGTATATTTTTGCTTCCGACAATGTGCCCATGGCTTCGCCAAGCCGTTCGAAATCATCATCAGTGAGCTTACCAGTACGAAGCGCCCAAGCATCGACGCCAGACTCCATAGCAAGCAAGCGGTCAACAAGTTGTTCCTTGCTCATTTCAAGGCTGAAAACGAGTACGGCTTCCTTGGCCTGGGTCGCGACTTTGTGTGCGAGGTTTAGTACAAAAGCGGTTTTTCCCATGGACGGGCGCGCCGCTATGATAAACAGGTCGGAACGCTGTAAGCCTGCAAGGATGTTGTCGAGGTCTCGATAGCCAGTAGGTACGCCACGTAGTTTGTTTTTGTCTTTGTGGAGGTCGTCAAGTCGCTCAAAACTTTCGGCCAAAACCGATTCGAGGCTGACTACGCTTTGCTTCACATGCTGTTGGCTAACGGCAAACAAACGGCTTTCGGCTTCCTCTATGAGTTCTTTGAGGTCTTTTGATTCGTCTTGGCCGAGGTCTGCCATATCGGCGCTTGCCGAAATGAGCCGTCTGCGCAGCGCCTTTTGCGCAACAATGTCAGCGTATTGTTCAACATGGGCGGCCGTTGGGACAAAGTTTGTCAGCTCGGTCAGGTAGGACGGTCCGCCGACCATGTCAAGAAATCCGTTGCCTTTCAGCTGGTCGGATAGCGTGAGAACATCTATAGCCGAACGTTTTTCATATAAAGCTCGTAGCGCTTCGTAAATACGAGCGTGTTTCTGGTCGTAAAAGTCATCGACTGAAATTTTGTCGGCAATTTTTACAATGGCGTCGGTGTCTATGAGAATAGCGCCCAGTAGGCTCGCTTCGGCCTCAATGTTCTGCGGCGGTGTTGGTACGGTAGCCATTTCCCTCGTTGTCCTTATCCCTTAGCTTTACTCAAGATTCTAGCAGTTCGGCGCCGCCAAAGATATTGCTTATGGTCGAAATGGTGTCGACAGGTGTTGTCTTTGGCGCCGTAGACTCACCTTTTTTGCACTGAATAGTGGTTGGTTTGTGCCGGACGGCTTCAGTTAAGGTGGTAATGACAGCAATATTCCGTGGTTCACTTAAGCGTTTCTGGTGAAATGCAAAGGCCAGCTCAAGCGTGAGCGTGTTTTCAGAGAGTGTTGGGCGAGCCATGCGGGCAATGCCGTACAGCGTATTGTGGGTTTGTTTGAGCTGTTGCAATACTTCTCGCCACAGCGCCTCAACATCGTTGTCATTGGCCGAGGCGGCTGGTTTACTAGGTCCATTAACATCCGGAACTAGCTCAGATAATGCTTTAGTTTTGGCTATAGGCTGAGAAGGTTGTACTGAAGGTGTTTCGGGCTTGGATGATTCTGCAGCTGGCAACAGAGGGTCTTTGGGGGGCAGTGCAGCTGTTTTCGTCTGGGAGGCCTTGCTGACCTCTGGTGGGGTTAACTTCATTTGCGGCGATGCATCAGCGGTGTTCAGACATACGCGCATGATGATGAGCTCTAGCGTGGCTGCGGGATTATGAGCGGGGGGAACGTCTAGGAGCTCACGTAGGAACAGAAGGGTAATTTCAGGGTTAATTCTCAACTGTGTGTTGTCCTCAAGCAGACTCGAACGTAGCTGCTGGCTTAGCTGACGCGCAATCATGGCCGGTTCGTGACCCTGAATGAGCAATGCCTGAAGTGCTGACAGTGCTTTTTGAGCATTATGTTCAACGGTGGCAGCCAGGATCTCAGAAATTTGTTCAGCAGGTGCTCTTCCAAGGAGCTGTTCAACCTCATTTTTTGTAATATGACTACTCATGGTACTAGCCTGGTCAAGCAAGCTGACGCTGTCGCGAAAACTCCCTTCGCTGTGTTCGGCGATAGTGTATAGCGCATCATCGTCAATCTTAATTTTCTCGGCGTTTGCAATAGAGCGGAGGTTTTCAATTAGCTTTTCCGGTGATGCTGGTCGGAAACTATAGCGCTGAGTTCGGCTGATGATGGTTTCGGGAAGTTTGTGTGCTTCGGTGGTGGCGAGGATAAAGACCACGTGTGCTGGTGGCTCCTCAAGTGTTTTTAGCAACGCATTAAAGGCCGCTTTACTGAGCATGTGGACTTCGTCGATGATGAACACCTTGTACTTCGTGCTCGCCGGAGCACTCATGATCTTGTCACGCAGTTCGCGCACGTCTTCGACGCCGTTGTTACTGGCAGCATCTATTTCAATGATGTCGAAATGCGGCTCTTCACTATAGGTAAGCTCATTGATTTCATGGGCAAGGATACGAGCTATAGATGTTTTGCCGACCCCACGTGGGCCGGTTAAAAGATAGGCGTGAGCAATTTTGCCCGATTTAAGTGCGTTTTGAAGGGTTGTCGTGATGTGGTCTTGCCCGACAATTTCACTCAGTGACCGTGACCGGTATTTCCTATATAACGCCTTCCCCATGGTTCAATGTATTATAGTCGCTTCCTCGCGGGATTTCGAATGTAGTTATTACAATCTCTCGTCGGTGGAATTGTAAATATCACAAATCATGATAGAATACCAGACATGAAATTCGAGTCACATCCCCCTGGACGGCACCGTTCTGGAGAAACACTGTATCCAACGCCTTCTGAAATACTCAACAGATTTGCATTACTTAGTTTGTATACAAGTGCACTGGTATTTGGTTGTGCAGCAGTTAATGAGTTGCACAGAGGTAATGGCTGGAACGCATTTTTACTAGGTGGCCTCGGTCTAAAAAATATCCTAGAGGGTTTTACCCACGGGGAAGAAACATAATAGTCAGACACCACCGGCATGCCGGTGGCTTGCTGAGTGGGGTCGCCTAAAAGGCGATCGTTGCCCCACGGTATTAGTTTGATTAGTTAGAAGGCTCCTTGAGACGATGAAGCTGTGTCATCGATTTCCTGTTCTCTGATGTACTTTCTGATGGTTGATTCTTCAAACCCAACGCTCGAGACAGCATAGCCCCGGGCCCAGAAATGTTCACCCGTGAAATTTCTGGTCTTACCGCCGAACTCTCTGGCAATGGCAATAGCGCTTTTGCCCTTCATGAAGCCAATCACTTCAGAGATTTT